>CAZWZZ010000762.1:0-3701 GCA_964638395.1 uncultured Caldilineaceae bacterium | reverse complement strand
AAACTGGCCCAATCTGGTCATATCGGGAACTGCCGTCCTCAATTCGCTGTCGTGCGTCCAGGTGGCTGACCGGGCGGCCCGCCCTCCGGCAGGCAGGCCAATTGCTGTTGGATTAGCTCACAAGTTCCGCTCAACTGGCCGTGGGGCGTGGTCACTTGGCAGGTTGCGCCCTGGCTCTGGCTGGTGCAGGCGTCAATCGCTGCCGGGGGTGGTGGGTGGCCTGTGGCCCCGTTGGGCGGTTCCGGTCTGCTGCCGAGTAACTGGCCCGTTTGTCCGGTGCGCTCGGCGGTGGGGTCCCCCTCCGGGGTCAGGCTGACCGCGCCGCCCCGCACGCAGCGGACGTAGTTTTCGATGCTCTGCACATCCCCCTGCGGCCCAAAGCCGACGGGCAGAGCGTCCGGGTCGCCGCTCTTCTGGTCGCTCCGTTGAGCGCCTGCGCCGTGGACATCCAGCAATTGCTGGCTGCCGCGAAACTCCATCACCCCCCGCGCCTCACCGAAGGCCACATACACAGCCCGGCTGCCCGGCACGCGGCCATCCAGATGGGTGGTACTGCTCCAATAGTGGGCGTAGTTGGCCTGGCCGCTGTTGTTGACGCCGTTGGGCAGCCAGGTGGTCTGGAAGAGGGGATCAATCGCCGCCGAGTCGGTCGTGTCGGGGGAGCGACTGTAATCAACGATGCTGTGTAGCTCTTTAGCATCGGGCAGCCGCCAATCGTTCTGACCGGCGTATTCCAGGCTCTCGCAGTAGTTGAGGGCTGAGGCCCAATCCAGACCCACGCCGCTGTCGGCCTGCATCCAGGTCAGGCCGGTGGCCCGGTCGCTGATGGTTCCGTCGCCGTTATCGACAAAATCGTTGAGACCATAGCCGCTCTCGCCGCGCACATACAGGACGTAAAACAGTTTGCCAGCGGGGTTTTGCGGATTTTGGCCGAGACCATACCCTTTGATGCGGCCATCGGCCAGGTTGAGGCCAAACATGGCCTGCGCCCCATTCATCACATCGCTGACGTAGAGCGTGCTGGAGGCAAATTGGGCGTCGATATCCCGCTCCCCGGCGGACGTATCGCCGTAAGCAAACTCGAAATAGTCGGTGTCGATATAGGGCACGGAGCCGGTCACGCCTTGAAAATTCATCAGCGAGTATAGCTCTTTGATGGTCGGCAGCCGCCAATCGTCGTATCCGGCCAGGTTGAAGGACTCAGCCCCGTCCAGCGCGGCCTCAAACGTCAGCTTATCGTTGACATCGATCCGGCCGTCGCCGTTCAGGTCGGGCGACTGCTGCCACATCAAACCGGTGAGGTTGTCGGTGATTGTGCCGTCGCCGTTGTTGACGTAGCTGGGCTGGAGACCGCTGTATTGGGCATCTTGGCCGTAATAGCTGGCCCCGGCCTGGGGACAGGTGATACTGCCCTGGTCGTCGTAACAGGTCCCCTGGCCGGTGTCGATGAGGGGGTAGCGGACGGAGGAGGTCGTCTGCGCTGTTTGCGCCGGTTGAGGGGCTTGATTAGACGGCGCGGCTGGCACCACTGCCTCAGCCTGTTCAGCCTGATTCACCGGTTCAGATGAACCCTGAGTCGATGACGCTTCTCCCGCCGCAGTCGGGGTATTGGCCGGTTGTTCAACGACCACCGGTTGTTCCTGTAGCGACAGGTCGGTTTGGGTCTGAGCCTCGCCTTGAGCCGCTTCCGGCGAGTCGGCGGGGGCTTGATCGGGTGGAGGCGGGGGAACCGGCAGCCCGCAGGCGACCAGCATCAGCCCGCACAGGAGGGTTAAAATGATGAGGGATATTTTTTGAGAAACCATGTCTGACTCCTTGTCTGGCAGTTCCAAAATTTTTTTAGTCTGTAAGCGTGAGGCAAACCGCATCCTGAGTAACCACTCCAAAACGCCCTCCGGTTTATGCACACTATAAGAAACACGAGCAGCGTCCTGAGTAGCGATAGCGTATCGAAGGGCGCGGCGAGAAGCGGTCGAAACGGTGTGTGTCTGAGTAGGCGATAGCCGTATCGAAGCTGCGTCCTGCGACCGGAGGAAGTGTCGAAGGGGAGCAGTCTGCCTCACTCCTGATCTGCAACAAGCATACCAAGCAGATATTCAGAAAATGTTCAGATGATGTTCAATACTGATGTGCGACTGGAGCGAGGTTTTTGGTCGGATAAACAGGTTTCACGGAGTCGAGGCTTTCGCCGGAGACGCACCCGTTTTTCCACGACCAATTTGCGAATTTAAAAAGCAGTGGTATAATCTAAATATGTTCACGTCAGGGCGGTTAGCTCAGTTGGCTAGAGCGCCACGTTGACATCGTGGAGGTCACAAGTTCAAGTCTTGTACCGCCCATCAGGAAGCCTGGTCGCGGCCAGGCTTTTTTTTATTTCATCGGACTATATTTTTGCCAAAGGAGATTGTGTTGTGGCCCGAAATGCAAGAGTCGAAGCAGCCAATGAAATTTTAGCCCAGGTCGATCCTGATCTGTTAGCGGCGATTGAGCAGGAACGCCGCCGGCAGCGGGACCAGATTGAGTTGATTGCCTCGGAGAATTATGCCAGCGCCGCCGTGCTGGCCGCACAGGGGTCGGTGTTGACCAACAAATACGCCGAAGGGTATCCCGGCCATCGGTACTACGGCGGCTGTGAATTTGTGGATGTGGCCGAAGAGCTGGCCCGCTCGCGGGCCAAGAAACTGTTCGGCGCGGATCACGCCAATGTCCAGCCCCACGCCGGGTCGCAGGCCAACGCCGCCGTCTATATGGCCCTCCTCAAGCCGGGCGATACCGTGTTGGCCTTCAAACTGGATCACGGCGGCCACCTGACCCACGGTATGAAGATCAACTACTCCGGCCATTACTACAACTTCATCCATTACGGCGTCGATCCCGACACGGAGCAACTGAACTACGAGATGATCGCCGACCTGGCCAAAGAACACCAGCCCAAGCTGATTATGGCCGGGGCCAGCGCCTACCCCCGCAAAATCGAATTTGCGCCCCTGCGGGAGATCGCCGACAGCGTCGGGGCCTATCTGGTGATGGATATGGCCCACATCGCCGGGTTGATTGCTATGGATTTGCATCCCGACCCCATCCCCTACTGTGATGTCGTCACCACCACCACCCACAAAACCTTGCGCGGGGCCAGAGGCGGCCTGATTTTGTGTAAAGCGGAACACGCCAAGGCCATCGACCGGGCCGTTTTCCCCGGCATTCAGGGGGGGCCGTTGATGCACAGCATCGCTGCCAAAGCCGTCGCCTTTCAGGAAGCCCTCCAGCCCGGCTTCAAAGCCTACCAACAGGCCACTCTGGATAATGCCCAGGCGTTGGCCAAAACGTTGACCGACGGTGGGCTGCGTCTCGTCTCCGGCGGTACGGACAACCATCTCATGCTGGTCGATCTCCGCCACGCCGATGTGACTGGCCAGCAGGCCGAGGATGCTCTGGATGAAGCCGGGATCACCATCAACAAAAATCTGATCCCCTTCGACCCCCAGCCCCCCCGCGTCACCAGCGGCATCCGCCTGGGCACGCCGGCTACAACGTCCCGTGGCTTCGGCCAGGCCGAGATGCAGACCGTCGGCGAGGCTATCCTCAACGTTATTTTCAACATCGACGACAAGGGGATGCTGCAAGAGGTGCGCCAGGTGACGAATCAACTGTGCGCCAAATTTCCCGTGCCCGGTTTGGAATAAACGCCATTCTGACCATAT
>CAZWZZ010000761.1:0-3702 GCA_964638395.1 uncultured Caldilineaceae bacterium | reverse complement strand
AATTTGAATGGCTAAAGCCGTTACTACGAACCATAAGGTCAGTGGATGACTAAATTTGCGTCTCCTGATCGCTCCAGTAGTCATCCCGCATGACCCGCTTGAGGGTTTTCCCGGCGGCGTTGCGGGGGAAATCCTCTGTGATGACGACCTGCTGAACGCGCTGGTAACGCGCCTCCACCCGTTCGTTGACCCAATCCCGCAATGCCTCGGCGGTAATACTGCCCGGTTCCTTGAGGATGACGGTTGCCAGTGGCGTCTCCCCCCATTTGTCGCTGGGGATACCGAAGACAGCCGCTTCCCGCACGGCGGGGTGCTGCACCACCACCTCTTCGATGTCGCGGGGATAGACGTTGACCCCGCCGGAGATAATCAGGTCTTTCTTGCGATCCACCAGATAGAGGAAGCCATCCTCATCGACGTAGCCCAAATCGCCGCTGCGGATGAGGCCATCGACGATGGTCTCTTTGGTCAAGTCGGGCTGTTTGTAGTAGCCCAACATCTTGATTGTGCCCGTCCCGGCAATTTCACCCACCTCGCCTTGTGCGGCTTCCTGGCCATCCTCTTTGAGAATCTTGACCTCGTAGAAGGGGGGCGGCGTGCCGACCGAATCCAGCTTTTGGGGGGCGTCCATCTTGTCCAAAATCGTCACAAAACCTTCGGTCACGCCGTACAGTTCGTAGAAACGATTCGGCAGCAGGCGGTTGAGCCGCTCTTTGTGTTCCCGGTGGAGCGGCGCGCCGATGGAGCCGATCATTTCCAATGATTGCAGCTTGGCCGGGTCGAAATTGGGGGCGTTGAGAACGGCGATGATCTGGGAGGGAACCATCATAATGTGGGTCACTTTTTCGCGGGCCACGGTCTCGATCAGTTCGACGGCATCGAATTGGCGATGCAAAATGAAGGTGCCGCCGACAAAAAACAGGGGGATGTAGACCACAAAGGCCCCGTTGAAGATGAGCGAGCCGGTGTGCAGCAGCACGCTCTCCGGCATAATCCGAAAGGATTGGGCAAAGGAGAGACCATACATAGCCCGGATATGGTGAGTGTGCATAATCCCTTTGGGCAGGCCGGTCGTGCCGCTGCTGTACATAATGTTGTAGAGATCATCCGGCCAAATTTCGATACCCGTTGGCTCGGCGTCGCTGGCGGCGGCGGTCAAGGCTTGATAATCGCCATAGCCAGGCACATCCGCCCCGTCGATCAGGAGATAGCGGTCGGGGGGAATGTTGGGCAGTTGGTCTTTGAGCGGGTCCAAAATATCGACAAAGCTGGCGTTGGTGATGACCATGACCGCCTCGGAGTCGTGGAGCAGTGTAGCTAACCCCTTCCCCCGTAGCAGCGGACTGAGGGGGACGACGACCAGCCCGGTCTTGGCCACGGCCCAATACACTTCCAGCAGCTCCAGGCAGTTGGGCAGAATCATGGCCACTTTGTCACCCTTTTTGAGACCCAGCCCCACCAGCGCGTTGGCCAGCCGGTTAACCCGCCGGTCGAACTCCCGCCAGGTCAGCCGGTAATCGTCGATAACCACGGCCAGGTGATCGGGCCGGTAGCGTCCGTGGCGGCTAACGAGTGAGCCAATGTTCATAGTTTCCTCCTCATAAAATTTGGTCTTTCAACTTATTCTTCTCGACTTTGCCATAGGGGGAGTAGGGCAGGGCCTCGGTGAAGACGACCCGCTTGGGAATTTTATACCGGGCCAGCTTGCCTTCGCAAAAGGCTTTCAATTCATCGTCGGTCGCCGTCCGGTCGGCTTCAAGCACGACCACCATAAGGCCCACCTCGCCCCACGTTTCGTCAGGCTGGCCGATGAGCGCGGCCTCGGCCACGGCGGGATGCTCGCGGAAAACGAATTCAACTTCCGCGGCATAGACGTTTTCGCCGCCGCTTTTGATCATATCTTTGTAACGGCCCACGATGTAAAAAAAGCCATCTTCGTCCCGGCGGGCCATATCGCCGGTATGGAACCAGCCATCGCGCAACGCTTCGGCGGTCGCTTCGGGGTTGCGCCAATAGCCGGAGCAGACGTGCGGCCCGGCAATCAGCAACTCACCCGCTTCGCCGACCGGGACTTCCTGGCCGGTTTCGGGATCGGCCAGCCGCATCTGGCTATGGAAAATCGGCTTGCCGACCGAGCCGGATTTGGGGACGGAGTCTTCATCGGTCATGCTGAAACAGTTGGGGCCGACCTCGGTCAGGCCGTAGCCCTGGCGGAAGATGACGCCTTTCTGCGTGCGCCAGGCCTCCATAAGCGGTGTGGGGCAGGGAGCGCCGCCGCTGATAAAGAAGTGAACGTGGCTAAAATCGGCCTCGGCAAAGTAAGGCGTGTCCATCCACATTTGGAACAGGGTCGGTACCCCCAAGATGACCGTACATTTTTCCTCGATAATATTCCGCAGCGAGGCTTCCGGGTCGAAGGCGCGGGCCAGGGTCAACCGCCCCCCGACGTACAAAAGCGGCGTCAGGAAGGCGAACAACCCGCCGGCGTGGAAAAGTGGCGTAAAGACCGGCGAGACGTCACGCTCGGTCACGCCCCAACTGACGACGGTGTTGATGCAGTTCCAAACGATTTGGCGATGGGGTAAAATGGCCCCTTTGGGCCGGCCGGTGGTGCCGGAGGTGTACAGCAAACAGTGGGGGTCCTCTCCATCTAAGAGCGGCCGGTCAGGCTCTATGCCCGCAGCGCGAGCCGTCTCCTCTTCATAGCTTAGAGCCGTTTCGATAGCGGCCCCTTGCACGCTGACATAATGGGCTACATTTAAGTCGGGGCGCATTTCGGCCAGGGTAGCCTCGAATTCGGGACCGCAGAGCAACACCGTGGGGTCGGTGTCCCGGACAATGTAGGTCAGTTCGGCGGCGGTCAAGCGCCAATTGAGGGGGGCGAAGATGGCCCCGATCTTGGCCAGGCCGTAAAATAGATCGACATAGATCACGCTGTTGTGAGCCATAATAGAGACCCGGTCCCCTTTTTGGACGCCCAGTTTCTCGACCAGAAAATTGGCGGCCCGGTTGGCCCGTTCATTCAACATAGCGTAAGTATAGCGCCGACCGGTCTCTAACTCTAGCAGAGCTTCCCGATGTGGGGTCAGGAAAGCCCGCTTACTCAATAAATCGCCTGCATGCATTGCTAATCTCCTTGCCCTTTCACAAACGTCGTGATCGCCTCGACCACGTGGGCTGCATTTTCACCAAACACCATCGTGATATGATTGCCGGGAATTTCCACATAGCGACAATCCGCCAGGGATTCGACTGTTTTTTGGGCCAGGTCGGCGGGGAGCAGGGGGGGACTGCCGGGCGGGCCAAAAGGCCCCAGGGCATTGAGCAGCAGGGTCGGCTGTTGGATACTGGCGATGTAGTCAGCCCAGGGTTCGACGAATTGCATATCAATCGTTTCGCCAATCGCTGCCGGCGAGGCTAGAGCCTGAACTGTCCCATCATCATTGACCTGCACATCAGAGCGATAGTAATTCTCCAGACTTTCATCCCAATACCCATCCAGATAAGGCATCTGTTTCATCGCCGCGATATAAGTCTCCATTGACGGGATTTTTTGGCCGAGGCGGTCAAGCGAGGCTTTGATCATCTGGCGGGTGCGTTCGGTGATGAGGAGAATTGATGAGTCAATGATGACCAGGTGACTGACCCGCTCCGGAAATTGGGCGGCCATATAGAAGGCGATCAACCCGCCAAAAGACTGGC
>CAZWZZ010000760.1:0-3708 GCA_964638395.1 uncultured Caldilineaceae bacterium | reverse complement strand
TTCTCTTTTCGGTTGTTAATGTGCTTTTTGTTTGGCTTTTACCCCAAACTAAAGTCATATCGAAGCCCCATAAAACGTAAAACGTGAGCCAAGCTACTTTTGACAAAACGCTCAAATCGGCTGACCAGACTGGTTAATAGGGTCGCCCTTTTAACCAGCTTTCAACCTGCGTTATAATACCCCCATAACCACTCTGCAACTCTACCGCCTCGGCCCGGCGACACTTGACCGAGCCGAGAAACCTATCGACCTGCTATAGCTGGCTAACGTCCCGGATGTCGCTTGCAAAAATCTGCGGAACCGGCTGCGGCGCATCCGCAAATAATTAGGCGTTGATATCATCGACGCCGAGACTAACCAGATGGCTCTGGCCGATACTGCATTGTGAAACAACAAATTTTGCATTGGGACGTAGGGAACAAATGTGTTATACTTGATGCGCTTATTTTTCTCATATTCATGATGTTCCCTGAAATTTATCTTGAATAGGAATAATGATGACCACGACGTATTTTCAATCATCCCTGTTTGTGATGGATCACAAGGAGGTTTTCAAGCAAATTAGAAACTTCTTAGCCGGAAGATTTGTTGGCGCGACCCGCGACCGCGCTCTTCTTGATGAAGTGGTAAAGTGCTTGTTTTGCAAAGTTTATCTGGTCACTCACGTTCAAGAATTTAGTCACAATAATGATGGCTCTGTGGCCCTGACTGAATTGTATGAACGTGTTTTTACAGAATTAAAAGATAAACTTCCCTCAATCTTCGATAGAACTGACCAGATTCTGCTCGATCCAGAGAGTATTGAATTTATTGACAATAAACTTGGCGAAATAGAGTTAGTTACCTCCAAGCGTGATTATTTTGGGGATTTGTATGAGGTGCTTATCGGTTCGGGCATCCGAGAGGAGGAAGGACAATTTTTTACGCCTCAAAATGGAACCGACTCATTGGTATCAATCATCAATCCGCAACCTGGTGAAAAAATTATTGATCCCGCGTGTGGGGCCGGTGGATTTTTAAGTTCAACAGCCCGTCACTTGCTCGAACAGGGGGATTTACCCCAGAATATTTCCAACAATTTAGTAGGCATAGATAAAGATGCTTATCTGACAAAGCTGGCCGCAACGCGATTGGCCTTGATTACACTGTTACCAGGCAATATTTACTGTGCCGACTCTTTAGCCTGGTCCACAGCAGACAGCGAAACGTTAGAATTAGATAATGATGAAAGCTACGATGTTGTTTTGACCAACCCACCTTTTGGAAAGCGAATTGTAGCTGCCTCCCAGAAAACTCAGGGTTTGTTTGATTTAGGGCATCACTGGAAACTCAACCGGGGTCAGGCGCGATATGAACGAACGACCGATTTGCTTCGTTCGGTGCCTCCGCAAGTCCTTTTTGTGGAAAAATGTCTAAGTTTATTGAGGCCCAACGGTAGGTTGGGTGTTGTTGTCCCAGAGAGTCTTGTCACCAGCAAATCTTATCGTCATGTCGTGCAATATATGAGAGAGCAAGGACAGATTGAAACCGTTATCGGTATGCCCGAAGAGTTTTTCAAGACCTCCGGCAAGGGAGGCACCCACACCAAAGCCTGCCTGATAACCTTGCGGAAGCATAATTTTCAGCAAAATGGTCATCACCCCTTTAAGATTTTTATGGCCGAGGCCGGGTGGTGTGGTCACGATAGCCGGGGCAGAATGATTGACCGCGATGATTTACCAAAAATACTTGAAACTTACGAGAAACTTCGAATTGGTCAGATTCCCGAACAGAATGCTTTAGGATATATGCTTCCCTCAGAAAAATTAGTCAACAACGTGTTGTCCCCCAGATACTATAATCCTAAATTGGAAGCTGAATTAACCTCTCTCAAAGGGACGCACGATTTGATTAAATTTGGCGAGTTGATTTCTGATGGCTTACTGCAAATCCAAACGGGGGATGAAGTGGGGAAGTTGGCCTATGGGACTGGCTCTATTCCGTTTGTCAGAACGAGCGATATTTCAAATTGGGAAGTCAAGATTGATCCCAAACATGGGGTGAGTGAAGATATTTACAAAAAATTTGCCCAAAAGCAGGATGTCCGGTCTGGGGATATTTTGATGGTCAAAGATGGAACCTATTTGATCGGAACTTGTGCCTTCATTACCGAGTATGATACACAGATTATTTATCAAAGCCATCTCTACAAAATACGGGTCACAAATCAGGCAGAACTTTCACCTTATTTATTGTTAGCCATTCTCAGTTCTGAGCCACTACAAAAACAAATAAAAGCTAAACGTTTTACTCAGGATATTATCGACTCTTTGGGGAGGCGGATTAACGAATTGATTTTGCCCATCCCAAAAGACCGAGGCTTACGCGAACGAGTCTCAAGTACGGTGGAACAGGCCATCAAGGATCGGATAGAGGCTCGTGAGTTAGCCCGTCAGGCCTGTCTCGACGTGATAGGTCATTCAACTAGCCCTACAGCTTTATAATTTTCGATGATGCGGAGCAATACCTCTCGCGTCTCTTCCACTGAATATTCACCTTGAATTCGATTGCCTTGAGATGAAATCCAGCTAATATTTTTGGCCGTATGCCCCGTATGTGGATTGTCAGCCAGCGCTTTTAGGGGGTGCATATGTCCAACCTGATAAGATGCCCGGCCATGTCGTGGGGTAAATATCTCTCGTTGAAATTCCTCAAAAGAAAGAGGTTCAAGCGTGATCGGGCAGCGACTAACCTGAGTCACAGAGTTTGTTAGAATAGAGTCTTGTGTCTTTTGAAAAGAGATCAGCCCCGCTTGTTCCAACTCCTTTTGAAGTTGTGCCGGAAACCCGTCGAAGTAACAGAGTTGGTTGATAAGCGCCATTTCAATCCCCAGACTATCTCGACGCAGTGAGAAATGCACAGACGCCGGATGTGTCTCCCATCGCTTTTCTCTGTTGGTTTTATGCTCACCTGTCAAGACACGGTCTGTTAAACAGGCTTTGACGATGATTTTTCCATAAGTTGCATTGAAAAACTTAACAAATCGATATTTGCGTTTGTCCAAGAGATAGGTTCGAAGCTTAATCACATTTTGAGGCAGTTCATCCCAAAAGAAGGTGATATTTTGTGGCGTATGAATAGGTTCAAAGATTTTGCGCTCAATATAGTCGGTGGGTAGTTCATACGCGATCAGACTATGGTCTGTGAAAAATCGAAGTAGGTCCCTTTTATCATCTTCCTCACAGGATTCGGTTAATTCATTCACCAGCCGATTAAATATCGCTATGCAAGTATCAAACGTTGCATAGCGAGGGTCTGTCTTGTCTAGTTCGTGGCCCCATCTAACTGCATATTTCGTGCTATCGATCTTAGGTTTTTTAACCGGTTCGATGAAAAAAGCAAACCGCAGAAGCCCTTGAAACACCTTTCTGGTTGTCGATTTTCCTAACTTCTGCTCCACATAATCAAACTCATTTTTGTAAACCTGCTCGGATTGACTGAAAAATTGTTCGAACACGGCCTGATAAACTTTGCTCATGCTAAAACGACTCTGAGCCACTGCATCTTCAAAAATTGCTTTCATATTCCTCAACCAGGTGTTCGGGATAGTAGTCAGAGAAAAATTCGGCAAGGGTCAATTTTAAGGCACGAGTGAGCTTGACGATGTTTTCTAAAGAGATGTTGCGTACACCTCTCTCAACATCAGCCACATAGGTACGGTGAAGCTCG
>CAZWZZ010000759.1:0-3709 GCA_964638395.1 uncultured Caldilineaceae bacterium | reverse complement strand
AACTGGTCGTGGTTACTACCTGAAACTATGTTGAAAATAGTTACAGTATACCATAGTCAGGTTGGATTTCGGTTTGAATGTTTACCAGTTGAAACCATAAAATATTCATTTTCATTTCCCCCTCAACATTTTCCCTCAAAATCAAGATAAAATCCAGTGTCAAGGATAAGCAATAAGTACCCCTGGATATTGCCCGGCGGTGATCTGATAGAGCCACATGGGCGCATTGACCCGCTGTCCCGTTGCCTCGAACGCGATCACGCCGCTCAATCCCGGCCGCCGGATGTCAACCAACGGGGTGCTGACATCGGCCCGAAGCGGCCGTCCCCCATTTTTTTCAAGTGCCAGCTCCAGGCTATCCAGCAAAACGTGCGTAGCGTCATAAGCCAGAACCGCCCGGGGCCCCGGCGGAAATCCGGCCAACGTTTGGTACGCTTCGATGAAACCGGCCCCATCTGGAACATCCGCCGGGTCCGGTCCCGGCGAAGCAAAAATAAATCCATTGGCCGCAGCTTCGGCGACCTGCGCCACCTGGGGGCTACCGGCCTCCACCGGCCCTAGAAGCGGCATTGCCAAATTTTCCGGCGGCAAGGCGAGGAGGATCTCGCCGGCCGCGACGGCCTCAGCCGCCACCAGCCAGGCGTCGCTCCGGGGGGCTGTTCTGGCCTGGTCGGGCGTTGTCACCGTCGTCACCGTGGCCCAGCCTTGCGCCTGGGCGAAGGCATCGAGCGCCGCCGATGCTGTGGCCGTATCGGCGGCGACGCTGACGCTGCCGGCGCTCCCATCGAGCGTTTTAGCCGCCACCGTCCAGGGAACCACGACAGCCGCGCCCGCCGCCCGGTAGATGGGCAGCGCCGCCGCGGTGGTGGCCGGGGAGAGGTGGCCCACCACGCCCAGCACATCCGGGTCGGCCATCAAGGCCCTGGCCTGCCTGGTGGCCTCAGCCGGATCATCAAAATCATTCAGGGCTACCAATTCTACGCGATACCCGGCGACTCCTTCCCTATTCCGTTCCTGGAGGGCCAGTTTGACCCCAAATAAGGCTTCGTAACCGAGGGGGCGGTGCAATCCTTCAAATGGCGCAACCAACCCGATTTTCAAGGTCGGTGGGGCGCTGTGTCCGCCGGTCGGAGCGCAGCTCAACGACAGTAGGGCCACGAGCCAGGCCGCAGCCAGCCAATGTAACCAACGCTTTGGACAACTTTTTAGACTAGCAAACCGGTTGTTAGGCTTCATTATTTTGGATTTTACTATAATTTAGACATTTCATCCAACTTTTCTATAAATTATGGAAACTGAGTTATCACAAAAATCTTGACAAATCAAAAATTTTCAGTAAATTTGAGACTGTACTTTTAATTTTCAGAATATTCTGAAAAGAGTAAACCAAAATAAACGTTACGTAGGGAAATGATGATTATAGACAACGTTTCGACGGTAAGTTTAGGTAGGCTCGATTACCTGGCCCAAGCCAACTACAGCCGCGCCCTGGCCGCTTTCTATCAAGCGGGCGTGAACCATCATCTCCCGGTGGTCCTGTGGCGCTATCCAAACAGCCGGGAAGCGGAAGCCCTGGTCGATTTCAACGGGTTAGCTTCCCCCGCCAGCGTCGATTTCACGCAGCAGTTGCCCGGCTTTGCCTTCGCCCCCTTCGTCGAGGGGCGGTGTGGCCCAACCCTGTTCATCAAGGCCGGGCTGCACCTCAATCAGCAGGGACACCGTCCCTTTCAGGCGGTCTCCGATTTCGACAACTATTTGGAAAGAAACAACAAACTACGTTTTCTGGAAGCCTACCGACAATTGGCCACCGGTGCCACCCCTCTCGACCAATCGTGGGTCTATAACGAGACCCGCTCTGAAAAAAATGTCATCTCCACCGAGGCGGAGTTTCAGACTCTTGTCCAAGAGGCGGTCGATTACATCAAAACGACGGCTACCCGCAAAGTGGTCGTCTCCCGGGCGGCGGAGGTCGAACTGCCCCCCTCCTTCAAGCCGCTGGCCATTTTTGAGGCCCTGTGTGACCGCTACCCGCACGCCTTCATCTCCCTGGTGTCGATCCCGACCGTCGGCACCTGGATCGGGGCCAGCCCGGAGATGTTGCTCAATATGAACGGCCCCACCCTCCAGACGGTGGCCCTGGCCGGGACGCAGGCTCGTCACCCGGAGGTCTCCCTGGCGGAGGTCAGTTGGGGGGACAAAGAAATCGAAGAGCAAGCCCTGGTCAGCGATTACATTCGTGACTTTTTCCGGGAGCAGGACGTTCACCATTACCGGGAAGAGGGGCCGCGCACCGTGTCCGCCGGTAACGTGGTCCATCTGCAAACCAAATTCGAGGTTAATCTGGCCGAACCGGGCCGCGCCCATCTGGCCAACCAGATTTTGCGCCGGCTCCATCCCACCTCCGCCGTGTGTGGCGTCCCCAAATTGGAGGCGCTGTCTTTCATTCTGGCCAAAGAGCGGTACAACCGGGCCTTCTACAGCGGTTTCCTGGGGCCGGTTCACCTCGATGAGCAATCCCGGCTGTACGTCAATCTGCGCTGTATGGAGCTAAAGCAAAACAGCGCCCTGCTGTACGTCGGGGGCGGCATTACTCAGGACTCGAACCCCCAGGCCGAGTGGATGGAAACCGTCTTGAAATCCAAAACGTTGCTAGATGTTCTGCAACCGGAGCCGTAAAGCGTCACGGCTCGTAAAACGCAAAACGTGAAACGTGAGGTGTTATTTGGCCAAAATCATTACGTTTTGCGCTTTACGTTTTACGAAGTTGTCAACCAAATTTCTTGAGGATATGAACCATCCCCTTTACGTTTCCCGTTTTACGTTTTATGTGGCTCTAAATTTAGAAGTGCTGGTCACAAGGACCTATAATAATGAAGGATGCCCATTCCAGCCCCGAACAAGCCAAATTCGAGACTCTGGCCCAGCTTGCGGCCCTGTGCGCCCAAAAGGGGATGCAGCAGATTATCATCTCCCCCGGCTCCCGCTCGGCCCCGCTGACCGTCGCCTTCAATCGCCAGCCCGATTTGACCTGCCGGGTGGTGATGGATGAGCGGGCAGCGGCGTTCATCGCTCTGGGGATGGCCCAACAGACGGGCCGACCGGTCGGCCTGGTCTGCACCTCCGGCACGGCTGCCCTCAACTACGCCCCGGCGGTGACCGAGGCGTTTTATCAAAAAATCCCGCTCCTGCTTTTCACCGCCGATAGGCCGCCCGAATGGATCGACCAGCAGGATGGGCAAACCATTCATCAGCCCCACCTGTATGGCGACCATTGCCGCGCCTATTTTCAATTGCCGGTCGATTATCGCCACCCCGACGCCCGCTGGCAGGCCACCCGCACCCTATCCGAGGCCATCGAGCAGGCGCAGTGGCCGACGCCGGGACCGGTGCAGATCAATGCGCCGCTGCGGGAGCCGCTCTATCCGGCCCCCGGCCACCACATCAGCGTGACCCCGCCCCGCTCCATCGAGCGCATCTCCGGCGAACCGACGTTAACCCAGGAAAACTGGGATAAGCTAAGGGCCGCCTGGCAACAGGCCAGCAAAAAATTAATCATCGCCGGAATGCAGCCGCCCGATCCCGTCCTGAGCGCCGCCCTGGTCGAGCTACAGCAAGACCCGACCGTGGCCATCATCGCCGACATCACCGCCAATCTCCAGCCGAGCGGCACTCGATTGTATCACGCCGATATGATTTTGAGTACGAAGGT
>CAZWZZ010000758.1:0-3711 GCA_964638395.1 uncultured Caldilineaceae bacterium | reverse complement strand
TGGAGCGGCAACAGTTGCGCCACCTGGCCCAGGTAGTCAATGGGCTGGATCGGGACAGCCTGGTGATTATCGCCGGTGACTTCAATCTACCCCGGCATAGTTGGCTCTACGACGAATTTATAGCTGCCACCGGCGTCATCGATCCCCTCGACGGCCACACCCAGCCGACCTACTACCCGCTTTTCAAATTGCCCCGGCGCTACCACCAGCCCATCGACCACGTCTTTGTCCGCCCGCCGCGCCACAGCCGGTTGACCGTCGCCGCCAAGCTGCTGTTTGAGGAGAAAATGCAACTCACCTCCGGCGGGTTTGGCCGCCTTTCCGACCACGCGGCTATTCAGTTATCTGTTAATTTTAAGGCAATGCCAGGGTTCAACAGGTCAAATTGAGCCGCACCAAACGTAAAACGTGAAACGTAAATGAACTCAGTAGATCCAAACTGCTCGGCTCGGATTGCCAAATCCGAGCTAAAACGGGGATTTGGCAATTCCCTTTGAGCGAAGATTGGATGTACTGAGACTCGCCGGGCAAAAATCTTACGATTTACGATTTACGATTTACGATTCAGGACAGTTGGCAATAAACCCCTTATCCATCATCATCTGGGTCAGACATTGCGAACGCTCGATGCGACGCATGGCCTCGTTAAACAAATCGTCGTGGGAGACCATCAGTTGGGCCACCCCCTGCTCGATGGCTTTGCGCCCGACGGCGGCGGCTTCATGGGCAAAAACGTGCCAATCGGCCATCGTCGGCAAAATGTGGTCAGGGTCGAGGGCCGCGCCAACCTGAGCGGCCAGCGCCTCGGCGGCCACGAAGCACATCTCATCGGTGATGGTGAAGGCCCGCACGTCGAGGACGCCCCGGAAGATGCCGGGGAAGCCCAATGAGTTGTTGACCTGGTTGGGGAAGTCGGAACGGCCCGTGCCGACGATGGTTGCCCCGGCTGCTTTGGCCTCCCAGGGCCAAATTTCAGGAACCGGGTTGGCGCAGGCAAAAACAATCGGGTCGGAGGCCATCGTTTCCACCCATTCGGGCTGGATGACGCCGGGGCCGGATTGGGACAGGGCAATCACCACGTCGGCATCTTGCATGGCCTCGGCAATGCCCCCGATGCGTCCCCCGGCATTGGTCGCTTGACACAGCCGCCATTTGTCCCGAAAGTCAGTCCGATATTTGTACAGGTCGTCCCGATGTAGCCCCAGAATCCCTTTGCTATCCACCATAATGGCCCGAGCCGGGTCGATGCCCCAGGCAAAAGCCAGCCGCGAACAGGCCACATTCGCCGCCCCACAGCCGACAAAAGTCACCCTGACCTCGCTCTTCTTCTTACCGACTACCTTGAGGGCGTTCATCAACCCGGCCAAAATGACCGTGGCCGTGCCCTGCTGGTCATCGTGCCAGACCGGAATTTCGGCCTCGGCCCGCAGCGTGTCGAGGATATAGAAACAGCGAGGTTGGGAAATATCCTCCAGGTTGATGCCGCCCAGGGCTGGTTGCAACAGTAACACCGTTTCAATAAATTTGTCAGGATCACGGGTGTTCAGACAGAGCGGGAAACCATCGACCCCGCCCAGATATTTGTAGAGCAGCACCTTGCCCTCCATCACCGGCAGGGCCGCTTCGGGACCGATGTTGCCCAGCCCCAGGACGCGGGTTCCATCGCTGATGACGGCCACGGTATTCCATTTGTTTGTATGGTCGTAGACCCGGGCCAGATTGGCCGCAATATCCCGGCAGGGAGCGGCCACACCCGGCGTGTACCAGATCGCAAAATCCTTGAGATCACGAATACAACATTTAACAGCGGTTTCGATTTTGCCCCGATAAAAGGGGTGAAGTTTCATCGCCTCAGCCGACGGTTTTTCAGCCTTGGCCAAAAGCCTCTCAACATCGACAACATTTTCTTCTTGTAACATTTTCTTACACCTCAACCTTTCGCATACCCCACTTTTCAACAATCAACTTACATTTGATGCAGTAAGTCGTTTCCGGCAGCGCCTCCAGTCGCTCCGGGTCAATCGGCTGGCCGCATCGTTCACAAATGCCATACTGACCGTGTCGGGCTTCCGCCAAGACTTGCTCGATGCCATCTAAGTGCCGCTCGTGGAAACGAATCATCGACATCAACATATCCCGCTCGACCCATTTGGGGTCGCCCTCCCCAATGTCGGCATCCACTTTAGATCTGAGAGCCTCCCGCAGCCGCTCCAACTCGGCCAACGTCTCCTCCCGATCCCGTTCCAACTCCTTGACTCGTGCTGCGACATCGCTTTTTTTCATTATCCACCTCCTTTGAAAATATCCCCCTCAATCCCCCCGCACCGGGGGGAGCATTTGAAAATACCCCCCTCAATTCCCTCGTAACGGGGGGAAGACAGACTCCCTCCCCGAATCGGGGAGGGTTGGGGAGGGGTTGAATTTACAATCCTCGCTACCCCAACCCGGCCTCGAGCAACCCGGCCCCCACGGCCAACGCCTGCGTTTCGGCGGTGATGGCCTGGCGGCGGGCGGTCTGCACGGCCACCGTCAATTCGTCCACTAGCCGCTCGGCGTTTTGATTGGCCGCCTCCATTAATTGATAACGAGCCGAATGTTCAGCCGTGGCCGACTCCAGTAAGACACCGTAAAATTTCAGCGCAATCCACTGCTCGACAATCTGCTCAAATAGGGCGTGCGGGTCGGTCTCGATGATTGGCGGAAAACCGAGCGACTCCGCCGACTGAGACTCCATCATCGGTAAACGGGGCGGAATCAGGCGAACCGTGGTCGGTTGGTAGCGACCGAGACCGTGATAGGTGTTATAGATCAGGTCGATAGCATCCCATTGGCAGGCTTCATAAGCTGCCAGCCACGTCCGGGTTTGCAGAAAAGCCAGCCGCTTCAGGGCCGGAGCCGTCTTGGGTAAGTGAGTCATCCTGTCAACAAAACCCTGTCGCTGAAGCAGCCGTCCCAACCGGCTACCCCAGGCCAACGCCGTCACCTGCTGCCCCCGCCGGGCACGCTCATCGAGATGCTGCTTGAGCGAAGGGACTAGCCCACTGTTGAAGCGCCCACACAACCCCCGCTCGCTACCGATGAGGATCACCACCTCCCGTTTGACCCGGACAAAGCTCTGGTCGGGTAGAGTGTCGGCCCGGAGCCGGGGCCATAATTGGGCCAGCATCGCCAGCAATCCGGCCTCATAGCTTTGCTGCACCCGCCGCTGCCGCTGGGCCGTTTGCCAACTGCCCAGCGAAATCGTCCGCAGGGCGCTCAAAATCGGCAGTACGGAGCGAATATTGGTCAGACGGCTCTGGATTTCCGCCAAACTGTCCATCAATAAACCTCAAACTGCTCCAACTCCCAGACAAAAATTATGGCGCCGCCCAGCCGGGTGGTGACCGGAATATCTCCGGCTGAGAGCTGCTGCTCGGCCTGAGCCGCCTCGGCCTGGACCGGCGTCCGGCAATGCTCGCGGATCAGGGCCAGTACGTTCTCCATCTCCCGCTCGGCCACGGCGGTAAACAACATCTGCTGGGCCTGGCGCAGCGCCCCGCCCCGGCTGTGAACAAAGGTGGTCGTGTAACCGGCCCCGACCAGCGCTTTGAGAACCGATTCCGCTTCATCCTGAGGCACAATAGCCAAAATCATTTTGTTCACGATACCTCGCTCTCGGGTGCGTCCCAAAATTTAGGTAGGGTGGCATCCCTATGCCGCCAGACGCATGGG
>CAZWZZ010000757.1:0-3713 GCA_964638395.1 uncultured Caldilineaceae bacterium | reverse complement strand
ATAGGGGTTGCCGGGCGGAATGCCATAATTCTTGCCGTTCGTTGGATTGTTCACATCAATGCGGAGTATTGTCCCCAGAAGCGTGGTTTTATCTTGGGCTTGATCGAACTGGTCGTTACTGCCGCCGCCATCCCCCACGCCAATGTAGAGGTAGCCATCCGGCCCAAACAAAAGCTGCCCCCCGTTGTGATTGCGAGCCGGTTGCTCGATGGTCAACAGAATAAGAGCGCTGTCGGGATCGGCCAGATTGGGATTATTGTTCGCTACAGAGTAGCGGGCCACGACCGTCGAGCCGGTTGTCACGCTATCGAACGCCTCCGTGGTGTAATTGATGTAAAAGTAGCCATTATTTTCATAATCAGGATGGAACGCCACTCCCAATAAGCCCTGTTCATTGCCGCCGTTTGTATCGTTAGAACTCCGCACAATATTTTGGATATTCAGAAATGGCGTATCCAGGGCAGCGCCATCTTCAACAACGATAATCCGGCCATCCTGCTCGACGACAAACAGCCGACCGGAGCCATCCCCGGCGTGGGTCACGTGAACCGGACGGGTAAAGCCGGACTCGATGAGTTCGGTGACATTAATATCAATATCATTTTGTTGGTGGGGGTATAAAGCAGATTCGTCGGAGGTAAAGAAGGAGAGTTCATCATTGACCGCTTGGGCCGAGGCCGGCTGCTGGTTGAGGAAAAGCCACATTGTTCCGGTCGCAATGAAAAAAAGGCTCGCTACAAAGGATGCTTTGACCATCATCGACAGACGTTTGAAATTCAAAAGATTACCCCTCGCTTTCTAAACCAACGTTAATAGAATCCCCCTCTATCCAAAAGTAGCTATTCATATTTTGTTAATGCTCATTCAGCAATCAAGACGCAGTCCATCTGATTTCCTCTCAAAGCGGATTGCCAAATCCCCGTTCCGCTCGGATTTGGCAATCCAAGCCGAGCAATTTGGAACTACTGAGACGCAGCCAGGCGTATGACTCGCTCGGCGGTTGCTTGGGGCGAAAGGCGGGTAACATCGAGGTGGCGCTCGATCCGGCCATAGGCTACTGCCCGTTTTTCCAAAAGGGCTTGCAGACGAGCAAACCGCCCCGCATCCTGCTCGGCCAGCATGGGGCGGTTCTCGCTGTGGCCGATGCGCTGCCACAGCGTGGCCGGCTCGCAATCGAGGCAGATGACCAGGCCGGTCTCGGCCATGACCCGCAGATTTTCCTCCGGCACAAGCGTCCCGCCGCCGGTGGCGATGACCAACCTCTCGCGGGCGGCCAACTCCCGGCACAGGTCGGCTTCCAGTTGGCGAAAGTACGGTTCGCCGCGCTCCGCAAAAATTTGGGGAATGGGGCGATCCTCTCGCTGCTCGATGAGGCCGTCCATATCAATGAACTCACGGTCGAGGCGGGCCGCCACCAGTTGCCCCACGGTGGATTTGCCGACGCCCATAAAACCGGTCAGGATAATGTTTCTTTTCATAGAATACCCGGATTCCCCATAGTCAGTAATCCGCCCCACCCTTCGATACAACCTCGTTCCTCGGTTTACTCAGGATGGGATGGGTTACAGATATTTGCTCGATTTGCCGCTTCAACTTATCATAAAATAGCAAAACCGGCAAGGTGATGTTAATTATGAGGTATTCAAATAAAAACCAGACCCTAAAGGTTTCAAACTTTGATGTTTTGTCCAAAGTTAGCCCAAATTGCTCAGATTTTTGCCTGAAATTGCTGTCGGAAACCTTTAGGGTCTTGCACCAGGAGAGATGCAATGAGTAAAAAAGCCAGACAGATGCCGGATGGGCATCATAGTTTCGTGGAATTACGGGGGTTGTGGAAGCAGGGCGCTTTCACGCTGGAAGAGTGTATCACCCAATTGTTACACGCTGCGGTCAGGTTTGAAACCCGCCGCCAGCAACTCGAACTCAAAATGTTGCCCTACCAATCCAAACTGGAAACAATCGAAACTTGGCAAAATTATGAGGCCACCAAAAATCAAACGGAAAATCAGGATTTGATAATGGCCCTGGAACAGGATAGAAAAAAGGCTTATGAAGCTATGGATGTTCTTCTCGATCAATACGCGACTCTGGAACTGAAATTCATTCAGGCGGAGCGTGAGTGTGAAGATATTTTACGGGAATTGGACAGGGGGTCAAGCCGTTTAAATTAAGCTAAAAATAGGCTGGCATCACCCATTTTCATCTGCGTGATCTAACGCTTCCAGGAAATCCGCGAAGGCCAACAACTCTGCTTTGAGGTCTGTCCATAATTCTGGTAAACTTTCCAGTAGCCAATTTGCCATAAATTGTTTTCATAGTTCAATACCATCATCACGGATGGCCTGACGCAATGAATTCGAGGCACTCTCAATTTCAACTAAATCCACCTGTCGATCCTCAATAACCTCCTCAACTTGACGCCAGGCTTGCCAATAGTTTCCTTTTAAGCCTTCGACTGCTAAATCCACATCCGTGTCCGGCGTGAACCAGGCCCGATGGACTAAAGAACCAAATAGGATAACCCGGTCAGCATCATACTGTTGTTTGAGTAACTCAGCCGCTTCAGCGGCCCGTTCAAGTAAAGCCGCTCGCCTGGCTTCATAATCCTCGGATAAGGTCGCCGAGGCCAGGCGACGGCGGGCCGTTTTTTTGTATTGTTCGAGTTGCTCCGGTGTCAATTCTAAAGCTGTCGGCATTTAATTGTGCCTCACGAAAAGCTATGCGATCAGAATAATTGAAAATTTCCTACATCCACAAACCGGGCCTGATGCATCAACACCCCATTCATCAACTCAATCGCCAGGCGCGACTCCAGCGTGACGCCCGCCCGGACGCCGACGCAGGGATCGTGCCGCCCTTTTTGCAGATTGAACTCGATCTCTTCCAGATTTTTACGGACCGACTCTTGGGGCTTGACGATGGTCGAGGTCGGCTTGAAGCTGACCCGGCACACCAGGGGCATCCCGGTGGTCACGCCGCCGATCATCCCCCCCTGGTTGTTGGTTTGATAGCCGCTCTGCCGAATGGGGTCGTTGTTTTCGCTCCCCCGCCGGGTGACAATCTCCCGGCCCGCGCCGATTTCGCAAGCCTGGACCGCGTGCAGCCCGCCCAGGCTGCCCATCAAACGCACCTTCAGGCTGTTGTAGAGCGGCTCCCCGACCAGCGGCGGCACGTTGACCGCCACCACCTCGACCGCTGCCCCAATCGAGTCCCCCTGAATGCGGGTCTCTTTGATAAGCTCCCCGGCCTCGCGGGCAAACTGAGCATCGAGGGTGTGAATTTCGGCGCTTTGCAAACGGTCGTCAAGCTGCCGGATTTCGTCGAGCGAGATGTGGGGATCTTGGGTGTCTTCAAACCGTCGCTGAAAATAATCAGCCAGATGCTCGGTGGCTTGCAAAGGACCGACCTGACAAATGGAAGAAAAAATGTGGGTATTGAACTGAGTACTCAGGAAAATACGAGCAATCGAGCCGCCGATAACGTCCGAAATAGTCGAGCGATAGCTGGAGCGGCCCCCACCCCGAATGTCGATGAAGCCTTTGGCCTTGTGATATTTGACCAGATCGGTGTGACCGGGCCGCACCTCCCCCTGTGGCCCGGCAAATTGTTCGTAGTGGCGGGATTTCTTGGAGGTGGAGAGGACGATGGCGGCAATCGGTTCGCCGGTGGTCAGGCCCTCTTCATAGCTTTCGGTCTCTTGCCCCGTGTCATCA
>CAZWZZ010000756.1:0-3723 GCA_964638395.1 uncultured Caldilineaceae bacterium | reverse complement strand
CGGTCAGGGTCGGTTGCCCGATTTCCTGCAACTCATACGTCACCCGCTGCCAGGGATGGTGGATGTCCAGCAGACGGCCCAGGTCGATGGGCGTACCGATGATGACCAGGTCGCAGGGGGTGGCGTTGATGGTCTGCTCCAGCTCTTTCATCTGCGCTTGGCCATAGCCCATCGCCGGCAGGACAGCGCCGGTGGTCGGGTATTTGTCGTAGGTGGCCAGGAGGGAGCCGACGGCGTAGGGCCGGGGATCAACGATCTCAGCCGCGCCGAAGCGTTCAGCGGCGACCAGACCGGCCCCGTAAGCCATCTCGCCGTGGGTCAGGGTGGGGCCATCCTCAACCACCAGCACCCGCTGCCCCCGAATGGCGGCGGGATCGGCCACGCTGATCGGCGAGGCGGCCTCGACGATGGTGGCCTGGGGGTTGGCCTGTTGAATATTGTGGCGCACTTTGGCAATGTCGGCAGCATCCGCAGTGTCGATTTTGTTGATGATGACCACATCGGCCCGGCGCAGGTTGGTCTCGCCGGGGTGGTAGCGCAGTTCGTGACCAGGCCGGTGGGGATCGACCACGACCAGATGCAGGTCGGGCTGGAAGAAGGGCAGATCATTGTTGCCCCCGTCCCAGACCACGACATCCGCCTCAGCCTCGGCCCGGCGGAGGATGGCTTCGTAATCAACCCCGGCATAGACGATGATGTTGTTGGCCAGGTGGGGTTCATACTCCTCCCGCTCCTCGATGGTACATTCATATTCCTCCAGGTCGCCATACTCGGCGAAACGCTGGACGGCCTGGAGGAGCAGGTTGCCGTAGGGCATCGGGTGGCGCACGGCGACGACTTTCTGACCGAGCGTTTGCAGGAGGTGGCACAGGCGGCGGGTGGTCTGGCTTTTGCCGCTGCCGGTGCGGGTGGCACAGACGGCGACCACCGGCTTGCTGCTCTCAAGCATCGTCTGGTTAGGGCCAAGCAGTCGAAAATCGGCCCCGGCGGCCAGCACTTCCGAGGCCCGGTGCATCACGTAGTCGTGGCCGATGTCGGAGTAGGCGAAAATGACCTGGTCGATATTGTGTTGCCGAATCAGCCGGAGCAGGTCGGTTTCGGGATGGATAGGAATGCCATCGGGATAGAGCGGCCCGGCCAGCTCCGGCGGATAAAGCCGCCCCTCGATGTTGGGAATCTGGGTGGCGGTAAAGGCCACAACGTCATAAGCATTGTTTTGCCGGAAGTAGACGTTGAAATCGTGAAAATCGCGCCCGGCAGCGCCCATAATGATAACTCTTTGTTTAGACACGGTGACCTCCGATAGGTGATGATTTAAGAACTTATTTACGTCTCATTTCTTAATAGCCTCAGTAGACCCAAATTGCTCGGCTCGGATTTGGCAATCCCCTTTGAGCGAAAATCTGGATGTACTGTGCCTCGCTACCCTTCCACCTCGTAACTTCTATTCTCCTCTACCTTTTGTGTCACGTTCAGCCGTATGCTATAATTTTCTTCGAGAGGAGTGACTTTGGCAATCCCCTTTGAGCGAAAATTGAATCTTCCTCGACAATGTCACATTTAAACAACTGAAGGAGATAGCTCACGGATTTTCACGGATCAACACAGATTTTTCAATTTTTTGTCTTATCCGTGTCAATCTGTGTCCATCCGTGAGCCATTTTGCCTAATGTGACATTGTAGAACTACTCAGCCTGAGGAGAGCGTATGTTACCAAAAATAACTGAACAGCCGCCTGTTAAAACAGAGTTCCGTTTACGCCCCCAAGGAACTTGGACATACCAGGATTGGCTAAATTTTCCCGATGATGGCTGGACGTATGAAATCATAGATGGAGAATTGTATATGTCGCCGCCGCCGGCCACCGGCCACCAAAGAACATCGAGCAGATTATTTGTAAAAATGTTTAATTATGCTGAAGATAACGATTTGGGCGAAGTGCTGGAAGCCCCGTGCGCGGTTCGTTTGCCCAATCAGCCGGTGCCGGTTGAACCTGACATTTTTTTCATCAAGAAAGAAAATCTATCTATCATCAAAGAAAAAGAAGTCGAAGGTGTCCCCGATTTAATCGTTGAAATTCTTTCTCCCTCCAATATAAGTCATGACCGTGACAGGAAATTCTCCGTTTACCAGGCCGCCGGCGTCCCCGAATATTGGCTGGCGAATTACTGGGAAAAAACGGTCGAGGTTTTTATCCTAACCGGGGGTGTCTATACGTTAGGGGCTAAATATCAAATGGGCGAGACCGTCGTTGCCGAGCAGTTGACCGGTTTCAACGTGGCCGTCAAGACAATTTTCAATTTTTAGCGCCAAACTCAGCACTTCTCATTTTATCGTTATTTTTCCGGAATGGTCTCAGCGCCCACAACCCTTACCGGATGGGGATAAACCATATTAAACATATACCCTTCTTCATTGAAAGGCATCGTCATTGGTTGGGTATGACCCGTTTCATCTGTGGCTCTGGTCATTAGGGCTTGCTGACCGACAGGAGCATCCCAACTAAACTCAAACTGTACCCAGGCATACTTCCGTATTGGTTGAATGAGCTGGGCCTCGAACCAATGTTTCCCTGCATCACTACTCCACTCTACTTTGGCAATTTTAGCGTGAGGCGAGCGGGCTATTCCTCGAATCATTTGAGTGCCCTCGGTCAGGACTGCTTCCCAGGGGAGGGCCAACGAACTTTTGATGTTTTGGGTGGTGATTGGCCCACCTTTGGCCGGGCTGTGCTGCTCCGGCGGCCATTCCGGGCCGTGCAAAACATAAATATCCCTATTTCGATGCACCCAGATTTTAGATGAGCTAACCGTTATTTTGTTAACCCACTTAATGCTATTCGAACCAATCCAACCCGGCACTATCATCCGTAACGGAAACCCGTGGTCCGCTGGCAACACCTCGCCATTCATTTTGTAGGCCAAAATTGTATCAAGCTCGCTTGCTTTTTCGATGGGCATCGGCCGATTCGTGCCACCTTCCGGGGCATCGACATCCAGACCTTGAACATTGACATCCACAGCATCGGGCTTGATCCCTGCCATCTCCAAAATTACACGTAAGGAGACCCCCGTCCATTCAGCCATACCGACCCCACCCAGCATCCATCTGGTCCAATGATCCCCCTCAATCTGTTCCCCCATTACTTTTTCAAATAATCCACGCTGACTACCGGCACATTCCAGGTAGACCAAGATGGTATGACTGGGCAGGTCCAGTATCTCATCATAACTCAATGCAAGCGACCGCTCTATGGCGTCTCCGACAATATTGAGACGGTAGGTGGAGAGATCAATTCGAGGTGTTTTGGTTTGGTTACAAACAAAGAATTTATTATTGGGGGTGATGAATTCGGTCAGCTTTTCCGGCTTTGTCTCAAGATTGGTTGGGTGTACGATAAATGGGGCGGTATCTTTGACCCAATTGGATTGCTTGATTTTGCTTGTCACGATCCACTCTCCTTGATTTTTTTGAGCCATATACTGTAGGGTTTTCCGGGGCGGACCCCATCGCTATTCTGACGACCACAACAATTAAGGCCACGGTAAATATAGAAAACAGGATTGGAAGAAATTTTAACGAACCGGGCGAGTCTTTGCTCAAGAAGTACAGATTTTCGGGGTCAACGTTGAATTGAGCATTGTGCCGATACCACTCGGCGGTGTGTTGGGTGGTGAGTCCAACCGGCGGATTGACCCAGCGACGCTCGCCGGGGCGGGGCGT
>CAZWZZ010000755.1:0-3725 GCA_964638395.1 uncultured Caldilineaceae bacterium | reverse complement strand
CGCTTAGACCGGCCCCGTACAGGGTGGCCCCGCTCAGGTCGGCCTCACGCAGGTCAGTCCCACGCAGGTCGGCCCTGTGCAAGATAGCCCCGGTCAGGTGGGATCCGGTCAGGTCGATTCCATTCAGGTCAGCCCCACGCAGGTCGGCCCCGGTCAGGGCGGCCCCGCTCAAATCTCGGTCAAAAGCTTTTTGATGCACGATTTCCCACACCAACCGCCACGTGTCATCAATTTGGGTGATCTTATCAATCTCAACCCCGCGCATGTTGGCCCCACTCAGATCGGCTCCAGTCAAGTTGGCTCCGCTCAGGTCGGCTCTGGTCAGATCAGTCCTAAGCAGATCGGCCCTCCGTAGGTTGGCCCCACTCAGGTTGGCCCCGTACATGTTGGCCTCACTCAGGTTGGCCCCGGTCAGGTCAGCTTCGGTCAGAATGGCCCCACTCAGGTCGGCCCCGGTCAGGTCAACTTCGGTCAGATCAGCCCCGGTCAGGTCAGCTTTGGTCAGGTCAGCTTTGGTCAAATCGACTCTACTTAGATCGACTCCTTTAAAGTCAGCCTTATAAAAATATTTTTTACCTGTGGCTATAATCTCTAAAACCGACATTTTGCGTCCTGTTTTTATATCCTTTTCTCTTAAGGTTACGCTGGCCTCAATAAATGTCCGTTCCTCCTGGCTTACATCCGTTTCTCGCTGACCGAGCCAATCTTCGGCCTCGGTCAACAGAGCGCCGCGCAGCAACGCGCCATCATCTTGTTCACTGGCCTGCCATTGCTGAAGGGCCATCCGCAGCCGCTCCTGCCAGATACGGAAGCGGCGGTCCTCCATCATCCATTCTTTCAACCGCTCCCAACTCTGAATCAGAGCCTCGTGAACGACCTCGACCGTCTCCTGACCGTCCGGGGTGCGGTTGGTAACCACCAGGCGGGCGTTTTCCCCGGCCAGGGTTTGGGCCAAATCCCAGCCCGCCTCGTCCAAATTTTCTTTGGTGGCCAGGCGGCGGGTATCGGCGGTGGAGCCGTCGCCGGGCTGGACCAGTTGCACGAAGATCCGTCTGGCCTTGTCTTGTTCGGCCTGGCTCAAGCCGCTCAAGACCGCATCGGCGTGGCGGGAGAGCGCCCCCTCGACGCGGCCAATGGACTCGTAGGCAGCATGGGGTAGGTGGCCTGCGGTGGTCTGCTGTCGCCATAACTCGGTCAGGGCAAACTCCAGTAAGGGTAGGTGGCCCGGTTCGTTTTTGACGTCGGCCAGGATGCGCTCGACCAGCCCCGGCTCAAAGCTGACGTCGTGCTGGACGGCGGGTCGTTCGATGGCTTGACGTAGTTCTTCGCTCTCCATTGGCCACATCATCACATTGGCTTGGTCCAGCCTGTTGGCAAAAGGGCCGTAGTTGAGGGCCTGGCCCATAAAGTCGGCGCGGAGGGTGAGGACGAGGTGAAGGGGGGATTGGGAGGTTGGGAGATTGGGAGATTGGAGGGGGGCGTCTGTTTGTTTGTCGTCCGTTGTCCGTTGTTGGTTGTTGGTCGCGTCTAGGAGGAGGTCGAGGAAGTGGCGGCGGGTTTCTTGGGTGGGAGTGAGGGTGTACAGTTCCTCGAATTGGTCGGCGATGAGGAGGAAGCGGTTAGTGGCGGTAGATTTTTCCAGGATGTCGGTAATGACTTCGGTCAGGGTCAGGTCGCCCTGTTCAAAGTCACCGACTAGCCCTTTTATCGCTTTCAGCCGTTCCCCGGCCACCAGGTCCGGTTCCCACAGGGGCAGTAGGGCCGCGGCCAGGGCTCGGAAGGGCTGCTGGCCGGGCCGGAAGCTGGCAATCAGCCAGCCTTCTTCGGCCTGGCGCAATTTCGGAACCAGCCCGGCAAAAACCAGCGACGATTTGCCGCTGCCGGAGCTACCCAGCAGAGTGACAAAGGGGTGCTGCTCGACCCGCGCCAGCAGATCAGCGGTGAATCGCTCCCGGCCAAAGAAGAGATGGGCATCTTCCTCGCGGAAGGCGGCCAGGCCGCGATAGGGGTTGTGCTTGATGAGGTCGGGCAGGGTTTCGAGCGCGGTGTACAGTTCGTCCAGTTCAGTCTCGATATCCTCGATTTCATTCAGGGTTTCGGGCGGTGCGCTGATCCCTAAACGAGCCTCTTGCTCTTTGAGTCTCTGCAAACGGCGCTCGTGTTCTACTATTCGATTCTTTAAGTCATCACGTCGTGACATCGTGGGGGCCTCCCTTGGTACGATTAGCGTGAGGTGTCTTAAAGAATTATTGAGCAATTTTGTCTCCTGTCAAGTCTAGCCCGCCGAGCGTTGAAACGCCCGGCTATGTTAGGTCGAAGCCTGTTCAAACAGTCTCCGGGTATCCGTCAGCCGACTTTTGGTCGGCTTCCACCTGTGGTAGCCCCAGGCTTCCAGCCTGGGGCGGTGGTTCAATATATCACATTGCCCCGACCCTCGCTTCGACCCCCGGCCCCCGCTCGGCGATGAACTCGCCGAGCTACCAAACAGCACCCCATCAATGGGGTTTGAGGGGCTTCAACAGAAAAACCGGATTCATCCGGTGCGGTTTTGTAGCCCGGATCATTTATGTCCGGGCGGGCCGGGGGGCCTTACCGCCGCCGATACAACTGCCGCCGTAACACAATCCAACCCATACTAACCGCCACCACCACCAAAAACGAGTCGTGGACGTACCGCCGCAGGGCCAACAGTAGCCCCAACAGCAGCAAGACCAAAACCCAACTCAAATTCACCCGGTTCATCTGGTGCAGATAGAGATGATCCAAATTTTTCTCCCCGGCGGCGGGTAAGCGCCGGGCCAGGGAAACCAGGTGGGCCGGGTTGCCGTTCGCTTCCAGCAACAGTTTGCGCTGTACGGCCTGGGGCTGCTCAAATCGCTCTTTGTCCAAGACCGACCAGAGTAACTCGCGGGCCTCGTGGTTCGTCAACGGCTGTAAGGCCGTCACATCACAGCGGGGATAGAGCAACTCCATTTTTTCCCGCTGGCTCTCGGTAGTGGGCCGGTTGGCGGTGATGACCACTTCCCCGGCAGCTTTTATCAGTGGTTCCAGGGCCACAATCATATCCAACTCGCCTTGATCGGCGTTATCCAACAAAAGCAAGGTCGGGCGGGCCATAATCGACAGGGCGGCTAACTCGACCAGCTCCCCGGTGCGGAGGCTGGTATTCGCCGGTAAGACCACCCGCGCTTCTTCGATGATGTTTATCAACGTTTCCCGCGCCCCCAACGCCAAATTGACGTAGATCGTCCGCCAGCCATCCGGGGCAGGGCGGTTCAGGAGGGTGTGCGTTTTGCCCAAGCCCGGTTCCCCCACGTAAAGCGTGACGCGGGGGTGATAGGTGTTGGACAGCGGCAAGCCACTATCCAACGACGCGGGCAAGGCTTTGAGTGTCATCGGCTTGAAGGGGGCGGTGCTGTCGGCCAGGGTCACGGCATCCAGGGCGCTAATGTAGGGCGCTCGCCCGGAAACGTTCGACCCCTTTTTCAAACTCAAGTAGAAATAGCCATCGGCCAGCATAATCAATTGACCGTGACAATTTTCTCTGACCGAAACGGGAATGGCGTTCAATTCCCGTTGGGAAGTCACAATCAGGACATCCCCCAAAGCATCGCTCTGTTCGGCGATCAAATCCAAACTTTCCCGGATGGATTGACCCACGCCCCCTTTGGCCCGCACGCCCCGCTGTACTTCGTCGGCCACAATCAGCCACCGGCCAGGGTCCT
>CAZWZZ010000754.1:0-3725 GCA_964638395.1 uncultured Caldilineaceae bacterium | reverse complement strand
CTGCTGCTGCTGCCGTACCGTAGATTATGGAGAAAGGTGCGGTTCCAAAGCTGTACGGCCGGGTCTACCCAGACTGTCTGTTGCCGAAGCGCCTGGAGCCACGGCCCGCTCAAGGGGCGGCCATCAACCAGCAGGCAGCCCTCGGCCGGCCGGTACCAACCCAACAGCAACCCGACCAGACTCGACTTGCCCGCCCCGGATGGTCCCACAATCGCCACCTGTTCACCGGCTTCGATGGTCAGGTTGATCCCGTCGAGAATGGTATGCCCTCCGGCCTGAACCCGGACATTTTCCATACCAATCGACACGCCGGAGGAGTGCGACGCCGGCCCCGCCTCGGCGTGAGCCGGCTCGATTTCCGGGGCGTTGAGCGGTTCGAGGAGGCTGAGGATGCGGTTACGCTGCCGGGGATATTGTCGGGCCAGATCGCCGAGGCTTTTGCCCAGAAAAACGATGTTCAAACTCCAGTAAGCCAGGAGGAGGGCCACGGCGGTATCGCCGCTCCGAGCGATGTAGGAGAGAATCAGGGTCACGGCCAGAGCGGTGTTGATGATGGCCGTTAGCATCTCAACCGAGCTAATGGTGCGGTAAAAGGCCAGATTCGCCTGCGCCCAGGCCGTCAACAGGCTTTCATGCTCCCGGCGCATCGAGCGGGCGGCGCTGTGCGCTCGAATCGGGATCAGGCCCAGCAAGGCATCCAGGTAAAAGAGGCTCAAGCCGCCGGCGTGGGCTTGCAGCCGTTGGTCCAGTTCGGCCAGTAGCGGTTGGGCAGCGAGGGGCAAGGCCAGGGCCAGGAAGGCGGCGAACAGCGCCAGCGGGGCGCTGGCCGGATCGAGCCAGGCGATAGCCAGGGCAGTCCAGAGCAGTTGAAATCCGACCCGGAGCATGTTGAAGCCCAATATGGGCAAGCGGCGCAATTTTTGCAGCTCATGGGCACGCTTGGCCATATCCGAAGTCAACCGACTGTGGAAATATTGGTCATCCAGCCGGGGGATTTTGGTCAGAAAGGCCAGCCGCCAGCGCATTTCGAGCCGCCGCCCGACCCGGAGGCTTAATTGGGTCAGGGGAATTTCCAGCACAAACAGTAACCCGGCCAGAAGAAACAGCCCGACAAAAATCGGGGGCAGTTGACCGTTCAGACTCAGGCTTGGCCCCACCTCAATCAGACTGCCCAGCAGAAAGGCTTGAATGATAACCCCGAAGGCAGCCAGCCCCAGGGCTGCCGTTAAAATCGACAGAGAAAAGGCCCCATCTCGACGAAGCAGACGCAAAATCTCAAACTCAGGGCGGGACTGATCTTCATCGAGAGCCGCCGCCAGTTCGGGAGAGAGGGGGGGCGGCGGTTCCGTTTCTGCCGCCGGCTCGGCGGCATCTGCCGTCTCGTCGCTTTCATCCGCTTCGGTCTCGTCCGCTTCGGAGACAACCTCTGTGGAGTCGGTAGGGGGTGGTCGCCGTCCAAAGACTTGGAGCAAGACGGCTCCTTGAAATATCAGGTGGACGCTCTCCTCCGGCTCATTCTGTTCCGGAGCAAGGGGTTGAACTAGCCAATAGACAGGCGGAACGACATTCTCCGGGCCGGGCGAGCTTTGTCTGGCCCCTTCAAAGAGGCGTTCCAGCACGCTGCCGGCCTCAGCGCCGGGCGTTAGGCCCCCGGCGGCCACAATGGCCGTCACCATCCGGGTGGTGGCATCCAGCGCGGCCATCGAGCGCCAACCGGAGTCGGCCTGGGCAGCGGTCAGCAGTTTGTCAAGCAGAGAGGAATCAATTTTGAGTTGGGTCAATCGCCAGCGGAGGGGATCGCAAAAGCCGGGCGATCCGGCCCATTCTCGCCACACCTCGGCGGGGAAGGGCAGGCGATGGAGATAGACATCATCGAGAAACCGGTCGCAGGAGAGCCAGCGTCGGCCCCGGGCCGGGTCCATGATCTGCACAAAGCGGTCGCCGTGCAGCCGCCAGATCAGGACGAAGTGGGTCAGACCATTGGGCTGGCGAACCACAACGAGGGCGGGCGTGATCGGCTCTTCCGGGCGGAGGATATGATCCAGGGGGGCCACGACCTGCTCAACATCAAGCCCCAATTGGTTGGCCACATCTTCGAGAGTGTCGATGGAAGTGCCATCCACATCGGTCTGACAGGCTTCTCGCAGGCGACCGTAGCTGACCGGGATGCCAAAGCCTTCAAAGAGGGCTTTGAGAGCGGCCGGCCCACAATCCATCGCCGAGGTTTGCACGACTTCCGGGGCTAAAAAATGGGGGGCGCTTCTGGCCGGGTCAGGCGCGGAGTAGCTCATAACAACCTAACTTCATCGGGCGGGGTAGCTTTGCTTGAGCAGAGTCAGCGGCGAAATACGATCAATTTCAATATCGACCCGGTTCACCATCCTCTCTTGAACCTCTGCATTGGTGAAAAAGGGATCATCGAAATCAGGCAGGAGCCAAACCTGGGTCTGGTCTTCATCGCCCAACGTGATGTCCATCACTTCGGCCGGTAATTTTGTGGCCGGCTGTTGATCTTGGGCGTCAAGATGGAGCATGGCCGGCTGACCGGGCCTGATTCGCTCCAGACTGTCGGCCGGAAAATCAATCACCACCGCCTCATCTAACGGCAGGCGGACAGGCCGGCTTGTTTCATACAGGTTGATCGGGGCCAACAAAAACCAGACCAACCAGGCCACCAGCAGCAACAACAGTATGATTAGCCCAATTATTGAAAATCGAACCTGGTCTGCATCCAGCGAGCGTAGGGTTTGTGAAAACGGCATGCGATGAGTCGTCCCTCCAGTAATTGATCCTGTCTATTGTAGGCGGGGAGCGTCCGAAGAGCGTCTAAAAAACGTCCCAGTAACTGTAGACCGCTATCGCACCCCCTTCGACAAGCTCAGGACACAGCTTCGATACAACCTCGCTCCTCGGTTTACTCAGGACAGCAGTTCTAAATATAGCGAACAAGACCCTAAAGGTTTCCATAGATCAGGCCAAACGTGGTCGATTCACGGAGACGAAGCTGCTTTCAAGTAACCTTTAGGGACGAAACCTTTAGGGTCTGGCTCCACAATGAGAACAATGAGAACAATGAGAATTGCTGCACTCAGGAGGCTGCGGTTTACTGAGTATAGTGACTGAAATGGGTGAATTTGTCCCTCTTCTCACAATCGGCTATAATGCGTTCGACTATACGTTACTAGAGAAACCGGCAGCCTTTTGTTGCCGGTTTTATTGTTACGGGCACATGGAAATGTTGACGAACGCACAACAGGATGTTTCAACCAAAATCATCTCCGCTCAGCGGGATAACTTTCGCCATTACGCCAATCCCTTACAGATGATCGCCAATCTGTGGCAATATCGGGAGTTGATTGGGCAGTTTACCAAACGAAACGTCTTCGAGCGGTACAAAGGCTCTTATTTGGGGCTGATTTGGTCATTTATTACGCCGCTGGCCATTTTGCTGGTCTACACGTTTGTGTTTTCGGTTATTTTCCAGGCCAGGTGGGAGGGGGCGGTGACCGATAGCCACGCTGAATTTGCGTTGGCGCTTTTTGCCGGTTTGATCGCTTTCAACATCTTTAGCGAGTCAACCCTGAGTGCCCCTAATTTGATAGTGAGCAATCCGAACTATGTCAAAAAAGTGGTGTTTCCGCTTGAAATCTTGTCGGTCAGCACGTTGGGCAGCGCCTTTGTTAACTCGTTATTCAGCCTCTCTATCTTATTGGTCGGAACAGTAG
>CAZWZZ010000753.1:0-3726 GCA_964638395.1 uncultured Caldilineaceae bacterium | reverse complement strand
CTTCCTCATCCATCGCCTCTTCGTCGGTTGCTTCCTCATCCATAGATTCTTCATCAGCGGCGGCCGGTGCGCCGTCGATGTCGGCGTAGGCGTCGGGGCAGAGGTCTACGGCGCGGGTATCACCCGGCAGCGCCCCTTCATCGAAGCCTTCAAACTGGCCGATGAGGTCCAGCAGTTCGCCGGACTCTTTCAGATTTTGCAACTCTTCGTTGAAGGCATTCCGCAAGTCAGAATCTTCATACCGGAAAGCGGCCGCGCCATAATTGATGGCCGGTTCGCCGTCGATGACCGGCTGCTCAAAGGGGTCGGCCAACTCGAAGTTGGGATCGTCGGCCACTTGCAGCACCTTCAGCAGCGTGGGGCGCGTGCCGGTCCAGGCGTCGATCTGACCCGCTTGCAAGCCAGCCAGGCCGGAGGGGTCGTCGGGGAAGTTGACGATTTGATCTTCGGCCACGCCGACGGCCAGCATCATATCATTTTCCAGATAGCCGGCACCCGTGCCCACTCGAACATCGGGATTGGCGGCGATGTCTTCGTAGCTGTTCAGGCCGAGGGGATTGCCCGCTTCAACAATCAACGCTTCGCCGATTTTGTATTCGGGGTTGGCGAAGAGGACCTGCTCGCAGCGACCGGGGTTGACATACATCCCGGCGGTGATGGCGTCGAACCGGCCCGCTTCCAGCCCCGGAATGAGGGAGCCAAATTCGGTCAGGACGCCTTCCATTTCAGGAATACCCAGTTCGGTGAAGACAGCGCGGGCCACTTCCACCGCCTCGCCGGAGAGGGTGCCGTCCGGTTGGGCAAAGGCGTAGGGGTTCTCATTGGCAAAGCCGACCCGGATGACGCCTTCGCGCTGGGCCCGTTCGAGGGTGCTTTCCTCGGCGGTCTCCGCTCCGGCGGCTTCGGCCTCAACCTCAACGGTGACCACTTTCTCGACCTCTTTTTCAACCTCAACGGTGACCACTTTTTCGACTTCTTTTTCAACCTCTTTTTCGACCACGACCGTTTCGACGACAGTCACGGTTTCCGGTTGGGCGGCACCACAGGCGGCGGCCAGCGTCAAAAAGATAGCCGACAGGGTCAGGCTCCAAAAAATATGTTTAAATTTCACGTCTACATCCTCCTTTGTATTGATGCGTTTGTTTTACGTTGCGTGTTGACACGCTTACAAGTTAATTGGCCGGTCTCATCCCACGTTGGATGGAACGGTCAGGGTTGGGGCATAGGCTTCACCTCCCTTGAAAATCAGTAGACTGTAGCCGCACCTTTCGATACGACCTCGTACCTCGGTCTACTCAAGATGCTGCGGTCTACCGAAAATAGGTTCTGTAGGACAAACTTAAGTTTGTCCTACAGAAGTTTGTCCTACAGAAGTTTGTCCTACAGAGTTTTGTGCTTGAGATTGTGCTGCTCGATCAAAGAACAGGGATCATTCGGATTTTCGGATGATGTTAACGAACGGTCACTTCACCCAAATAACGCTGGATGCGGGTCAGAGACATCGCAATCTGGTCGCGGCGAATTTGACCCACTTGCCGCATATCCCCCCGGCGCAGAGCTTCTGCAATCTGCTTGATCTCCGTGCCCATATAATCGACCTCTTCTTCCCAATCCAGATCGGGCAGAATTTGGGGCCAGACACGGGCGGTTTGATAGTAGAGCCGGTTAGAAATCTCTTGCAACGGCTTATTGCTGATAAAGCTGATCAGAAAATCGTTGAAATCAAGATTGAGCTGCCCCAACGCCCCATAATCCTGCTCGTTTCGCATGGCGTCACAACGGGCCGATAGTTCGTCGAGCAGGCTGAAATCGGCATCAGCCGGGGGCGGCGAGGAGAGGTCGCCAATCAACTCGGCCAGCTTGATGCGTAAAGCGTATACTTCCTTCAGTTGACGAATGTCGATGGTCGTCACCAGCGTGCCGACGCCTTGCTTCGTTGTGACCAGCCCCTCAAATTCTAATCGTTGTAAAATACGGCGGATAGGCGTCCGGCTGACCCCGTACTCGGTCGCCAGCGCATTCTCGCTGAGCATCGCGCCCGGTTCGTAGGTAAGCAAACAGATACGGGTGCGAATGTCTCGATAGATCGCTTCAAATGGTATAGCGGCGTTGCTCTTGTTCACTAAAGCTGCCTTTTCCCTCTCATTACGAAGTGAACGGGCGGGGTAACCATATTGTCGGCGTACCGAACTTTAGGGAGGGGGATGGGGTGTGAAACCGGTTTGACTTTTGAGATGAGGTTGTTATAATCGGGCAGCCGGAGTGCAAGCTCAGTACAACTTCAATACAAATTGTACGCAAGGCTAACACAAGCCGTCTGATTTGTCAAATCGACAAAAACGGACTAATTTAGGCCAGCGACCTCCCAAATTCTAACGAAAAGAGGATGAACTATGCGCCACAGAGATGATCTGATATTCCCGATGACCGAATATGAACGCCGGTTGAGTGACCTGCGCCGCCGGATGGCCGAGCGGGATCTGGCCGTGGTCATTACGACCACGCCGGAGAATATTTGCTATTTGACCGGCTTTGAAAGTCCGGGCCACTATTATTTCAACGCCTTGATTGTGCCCCTCGAAGGGGAGCCGGTGGTCGTGCCCCGTCGTCTGGAGGATAGCGGCTACCAGGCGTTGACCTGGGTCGAACTCAGCCGGCCCTACAACGACACCGAAGACCCGATGATGCGGGTCAAAGCAGCCCTGGAGGAGTTCGACCTTCATTATAAACGGATTGGGTATGAGAAAAATTGCTGGTTCTTCACGGCGGCCCAGCAGGATCGTCTTTTCGCCTTCTGTCCCCAGGCCACCTTTGTCGATTGCACCGGCATTGTCGAGGCCGGGCGGCTCATCAAGTCCGAACACGAGATCGACCTGATGCGAGCCGTGGCCAAAACGACCGCCGCTGGGATGCGGGCCGGGATCGAAGCCGCCGCCGCCGGGGTGAGCGAGGGGGACATCGCCGCCGACATCCACCACGCCATGATTAAGGCCGGCAGCGAGTGGCCCTCCATCCAGCCCTTCATCGCCTCCGGCGAGCGGGGGGCCATCGGCCACGCCACCTGGACGAAGCGGGTCGTTCAGCCGGAGGATTGCGTCTTTCTGGAAATTAGCGGCTGCCTGAGTCGTTACCACGCCCCGCTGATGCGAACCGTTTTCATCGGCCAACCGGATGCCAGCTTGGCTGAGGCTGAAAAGCTGGTGCAGGAGGCGATGGCCGCCTCAATCGGGGCCATCAAGCCGGGCATCACCGCCCACGAGGTTGATGCCGTGGGGCGGCACATCATCGGCAAGGCCAGCTTTGGGGCGCAGCAGGTGTCGCGGGCCGGCTACTCCGTCGGCATCGGCCTGCCCCCCGATTGGGGCGAGGGACACATTTTGAGCCTGCAACAGGATGAGCGGCGCGTCTTGCAGCCCAATATGACGTTTCACCTCATTCCCTGGGTGCAAGTGCCGGGCAAAGGCGGCATCGGCTTCTCCGAGACGGTGCGCGTCACCGAGACCGGCTGTGAGCCGTTGACCGATTTCGAGCGGAAGCTGTTTGTGAAGTAGGGCAGCGCCAAGATTTAAATCCGTCAAAGTGGAGCCACATAAAACGTAAAACGGGAAACGTAAAGTCTGCTTATCGGTCAAAGATGTTACGTTTTTCGTTTTACGCTTTACGGATTTTGGCAATTTATTTTCGTGGCGATGCCTCAAAGGATGAGAAATGTCTGTAAACGGATCC
>CAZWZZ010000752.1:0-3734 GCA_964638395.1 uncultured Caldilineaceae bacterium | reverse complement strand
CCCCCCCCCCCCCCCCCGCGCCCCCCCCGCCCCCCCCCCCCCCCCCCCCCCCCCCGGGGAGTGAGGAGGGGTTTTGGTATTGAATGCAAGCATCTATTCCACCTATATAGTTAGCTTATCAATTAAATTTGAGATAAAGCTAAGGAAGAAATATGACTCTGACGAAACCACTAAACCTTTGGAATACTCGTCTAGGAATAGTTAGAGAATCAGCAATTAAATCGCGGTTGGCATATTTTTCAAATCCTACAAAGTATGAAATTGATGTAGGGCTTGACTTTTACAATGAACGACATCGAACAAGCCAAACAACATCTAAATCGAGCATCGGCCCTGTATGAAAATCACAGAGATTTCCAACAGGCCCTCGACGAATGTGAAGCGGCCCTTCAGCTTGATCCCTATCTGGCCGAGGCTCACAACCTGCGGGGTGTGCTTCTGGAAGCGTTGGATAAACCCCTCAAGGCCGTCGGCGCGTACCGCAAAGCCTTGAAGATTGATCCCGATTTCATCGAAGCCAATGAAAATCTTGAGGCCCTGAAAGCCAAATATTCAGGGGCCGATCCGCTGGTCACGCTGGCCGTGGTGGAGACGCTGGGCCAGGCTTATCCGCTCAAAGCCAGGTTGGAGGAGGACGGCATCAAAGTTTTCATCCCCGATGAAGAACTGTTTATCGCCGGTCATCTTGAGCCGGATGAGATTCCGGAGATTCATCTCGTCATCAACAAAAGCGAGGCTAAGGCGGCGCTCAAGATTTTGGAGAATGAACCGGAGTTGCTGGAGGATGAGCCTCAATTTTTAGATGATGACGGGGAACCGCTCCTGGTCGAGGAGGAGATGTTCGTTGATGATCCCGACCCCATCGACGCCCCGATGGGCTCGATGGCCCCGATGGAAACAGCGGTTACTTGCCCCTGGTGCGGCTCTTACAAGGTGGGGCAAACCTTTCCCTTCCCCTTTATTCCGCGTCAATGGAAATGCCGGGATTGCCGTCACGTATGGGATAAGCAGCGATATTGAGATCGGATAATGGTTAGGCGCAAAATTCATCAGCCAAAGTTGTTCTAAAGTCACAATTTGACAATTTGACAATTTGACATCGTCGAACTACTTGTCTGAGTAATTCCGACAATAGGTTTCCTGGGTCAACACAATGAGAATGAAAGACAAAAGTAGCCAGGCCAGCATCAGCGAGAAACCGATCTGGTAGGCGGCCAGGCCGTAGAGCCGCACGCCCTCGGCCATCTGCCCTTGCCAGCCCCGGTCGAGCAGCCAGCCGACGCCCGGCTGGAGGAGCATCGGCCCCAACATGACGCCCATATTGCAGGCCCCGATAGCCGTGCCGGAGAGATGGGCCGGCACCGACTCCCGGATGAGGGGGAAGCTGATGACCATACAGCCGGAGGCCAGGCCGGTCACCATCAGCAGCAGCGTCAACAGGGGTAGCGGCAGGCCGGGCACAAAGATGAGCGTGCCCCAGCCGGCGATGAGCAGCCCGCAACCGGCCACGTAGAGCGGCTTTCGGCGACCGATACGGTCGGATAGTCGCCCCAAAATCGGGCCGCCGACGGCCCAGGCCACGAGCAGGGCGCTGCTCAGGGCCGCAGCCTGAGTTGGGGACAGATCGTAATGGGTTGTTAGAAAGGGCACACCCCACAGCCCGGAAAAGGTCAACACCGCGCCGACGATGCCGCCCGGAATCAAGAAGAGCAGGCGCATGTTGTGATAGCCAAACACCTCCCGTAATCGGGCGATGATGTTGGTTTGCTGCGGTGTGGGGGTTGTAGCCGGAGGCGCGTAGCTGGCGTACCCTTTTTCGTGGGGATCATCCCGCACAAAGAGCCAGATGGCGACGCCCAGGCCCAGCGGTACCAGGGCCGAGACGACCATCACCGTCCGCCAACTGTAGATTTCGATCAACCAGCGCAGCGGCACGCCCGCCGATATGGCCCCGACCACGCCGACCAGCAAAGCCAACCCGGAGGCCAGGGCAAACTCGTGACCGGCGAACCAATGGCTGGCCAGCTTGAGCATGCCCACAAAAGCCACCGCCGCCGACCCGCCGATCAGCAGGCGGCCCAGGTTAGCCCACAGCAGCGTCGGGGCCAGGGCAAACAGCAGCGATCCCCCGCCGGTGATGAGAGCGCCGACGGCCAACAGGCGGCGCGGTCCCCACGTATCGGACAGGATGCCGGTCGGAATCTGCATGGCCACATAGCTGTAAAAATAGAAGGCCGACAGGTTGCCCAGCGCGGCGGCGGTGATGCCAAAATCGGCCATCAATACTTCCGTCATCACCGCCGGGGCCACCCGCTGGTAGAAGCCGACCAGGTAGAAGGCAGCACACAAGCCCCACATCGTCCAGCCTAAGGCAGCCGGGGGCGGGTGGGTCGGTTGCAGCGGGTCTACCGGAGCAGCATATATTTTTGATGTCATTAATCCTCTGTTTGAGGCGCAAGCTCTAATTTCATGTGGCGTTGGGTCATCGGTTCCCGCTCAAAACCGAGGCTTTCAAACAACCCTTGAGTCAACGCTTCGGGATATAGGGGCGGCACGCGCCACGGTTGGGTGGGATGGGCGGCGATCATCGCTTGGAGCAGCCGCAAGCGCCATACTTGCGGCTGGGCTTTGGCCGGAACGACCAGCCCCCGCAGCGAGATGGGGGCCTGCGCCGGGTCGGAAATGGCCGCGTAAGCCGGGCCGAGCCGGTAGCCCCGGTTGGGTGGCCCGGCTTGAGCCAACGACTCCCCCGAAATCTGCCAGGGCAGATCGGGGGGGCCGTAGGTGATGATCTGGCGGGCGACCTCACTCAGGTCAACCACCTCCAACTGCCGGTCAGCCAGCCCCTTGGGGTGTTGCGCCGTGTAGCCGACCAGCCGTTGCTGCTCTCGGAAGCCGCAGCTTCGGTAGAGGCGCATCCCCGGCCCGTTCTGCTCGATCACTTCCAGCACCATCGCCCGTTCGCCCCGCGCCCTGGCCTGGTCGATCAGGTGGTCCATCACCCGGCGGCCAAAACCCTGACCCCGCCAGGCGGGACGGATGCCCATCGCCGCCAGACGGCTCGTCCAGCCCCGTCGCCCGATGAAGGCGATGCCGATGACGGTTTCATCCTGCTGCACCACCTGGCTGGCCGCCAGGTCGATGGCCTCTTGCCGAACCATCTGGGCTAAAAAGAAGGCATTGATTTGAATATCTAGCTGATAGTTGACAAAACTCTGGTTGAACATCCGGGCCAGCAATCCCAGATTGTAATCCAGGGCCGATTTCAGCATCAGATTCATAGGGTCTCTCCAAGGTTTTCCTCATTATAACCATCTCGCCTCTAACTCCCAAAAAGCGACACTCCGCAGACAAAAAATCGTGGAGGCGTGAGGCACGCCTTCGTGCCGAATGGTGCAGCACGAGGGCGTGCTGCCTCCTCTTTACGATCTACCGGGACGATCTACCGGGAATCGAAAACCGCCCAGCAAGTGGGCGGCGTGGTGGGTTGGAGTGAGCCGTCCGCCAAACCCAACAGTTGGGGTGATCGTCAGGGCGTCTCACGATGAAAGACACTCTTTTTTCAGCCCTTCATCGTCATCCACGACTCCCTTCCCCAGTGGCGACGATGACCGTCCCCCGGAGCGAAACTTCAACGAAATGGGAAATAGAACGAACGGCATACTCGTGGCAGTTCGTTCAGCAGTTCCCGATATGACCAGATTGGGCCAGGTTTAGCTAACTCTGGTAGTTGT
>CAZWZZ010000751.1:0-3738 GCA_964638395.1 uncultured Caldilineaceae bacterium | reverse complement strand
TCTACAGTTGACTACGATGGTTTAACTATGTTAAAATTTTGTGGGAGATTACATATGACGCCACTTATCCGCCTCACCATAGCCTGGCTCCTCGGCATCGCCCTGGCCCGGTGGCTCCATCTGCCCTGGCCGGTGGTGGCTCTGGCCGGGCTGCCGCTCCTCGGCGGCCTGCTGCTTTACCGGGACCGGCCCCGGCTGAAAATGGGCCTGCTGTTCGGGCTGGCCCTCCTCGGCGGTGCGCTCCGGCTCACTGTCTCCCACCCTACGTTTGACGAGACCCATATCGCCTTTTACAACGACCGGCCCGCCCCGGTGACGCTGACCGGCCTCGTCGTTGAGGCCCCGGATGCGCGGGATTACCACACCAACCTGCGCCTGCGGGTGGAGTTGGTGCAAATCAAGGGGGCCACACAGCCGGTCGAGGGGCTGGTGCTGGTCCGGGCGGCCCGCTACCCGGCCTATGCCTACGGCGACCGGCTCTCGGTGCGGGGCACGCTGGAAACGCCGCCTGTCTTCGAGGATTTCTCCTACAAAGATTACCTGGCCCGCTTCGGCATCCACACCATGCTCCGCCGCCCGCAGATCGAGATCATCGAGCGGGAGCAGGGCCACCCCTTCTGGGCAGCGATGTTTGCCTTCAAAGCCCAAGCCTCTCAAACGATCAACCGCATCCTGTCTGAACCGTATGCCTCGCTCCTCAACGGCATCCTTCTGGGCATCGAAAGCGGCATCCCCCGCGATCTGTACGAGCAGTTCAATTTGACGGGAACCTCCCACATCATCGTCATCTCCGGCAGCAACATTGCCCTGATTGCCGGGGTTTTTTTGCTGCTGGGCCAGCGCCTGGTCGGCAAACGGGCCGCCGCGCCCCTGGCCATCGTCGGCATCATTGTCTATACGCTCCTGGTCGGGGCGGATGCGGCGGTCAGCCGGGCGGCGGTTATGGGGTTGCTGTGGGTCATCGCTATTTGGGTCGGGCGGCCCGGCCTGGCCCTCAATTCTCTCTTTGCTTCCGCCCTGATTCTAACCCTGCTCAACCCGCTAACGCTGTGGGATGTCGGCTTTCAACTCAGCTTTATGGCCACCCTGGGCCTGATCGTGCTGGTGCCGCCGCTGGAACGAGCCGTCTTTAGCAGCCTGCAACGCCGCCTCAAGCGGGCGCAGGTCGGGCTGACGATGGCCCTCCTCAGCGAACTATTGATCGTCACCCTGGCCGCCCAAATTGCCACCGGGCCGCTGATTGTGTACCATTTTGGCCGCTTCTCGCTGGTCTCCCTCCTGAGTAATCTGCTCATCCTGCCCGTCCAACCGCCGATTATGCTCGTCGGCGGCCTGGCCACGCTGGCCGGGCTGGTCTGGCTGCCGTTGGGTCAACTTTTGGGCTGGCTGGTCTGGCTACCGCTGGCCTGGTCCGTCCGGATTGTGGAGCTAACGGTCCGCTTGCCTTACGCTTCGCTCGATTTCGGCGACTTTCCGGCGGGGCTGATGCTGTTGAGTTATGGGGCTATTGCCGCCGGGGTGTGGTGGCTCGACGGACGCTCCAGCCCGGCGGAGAAGCAGAAGCACCCCCGCTTTCACCTGCCCAAACTCGGCTCGGCTACGACGCGGCTGTGGCTGGGGGGGATGGGCTGCCTGGCGCTGCTGGTCTGGCTGGCCGTGGCTTCGCTGCCGGATGGCCGGTTGCACGTCACCTTTTTGGATGTGGGGCAGGGGGATGCGATCTTCATCACCCTGCCGGATGGTCGCCAACTGCTCATCGACGGCGGAGCGTCGGGGACAGCGTTAACCTGGCGGCTGGGTCAGGAAATGCCCTTCTGGGATCGTTCGCTCGATGTCATCATCAACAGCCACCCCGACGCCGATCATTTGGGCGGTTTTGTGCCACTCCTCGACCGTTACCACGTCGAGCAGGTTCTCGTCAGCGATGTCGAGGGGGAGAGCCGCCTTTTCGCCGCGTGGCAGGCTGAGCTGGCCGAGGATGCGCTCGTCCCGGCAGTCGCTCAGGCGGGTATGCAGTTGGCGTTGGGGCGGGGCATTACCGCGACGATCCTCAGCCCCGACCTGACAATGGGGGGCATCCACGAACCCAACAACCGCTCTATCGTCCTGCATCTGCAATATGGCCGCGTCAGCTTTCTCCTGCCCGGCGACATCGAGGCCGGGGTCGAACAGCGACTCGTGGCAGCCGGCCTCCCCCCGGCCACTGTTCTCAAAAGCCCCCACCACGGCAGCAAAACCTCCTCCAGCCCCGCTTTTTTGGAGGCGGTTGATCCACAGATCGTGGTCATTTCCGCCGGGGCGGGCAATGGCTTCGGTCATCCCCACGCCGAGGTGTTGGACCGGTATCGGGAGCGGGGGATGACCATCTTGCGCACGGATGAGCAGGGGACGATTACCTTGAGTACCGATGGGCGGCGGCTATGGGGCGCATGGTGATGGAGCGTGCCCGGATTGCTTATCAGAGGGAGTATGGCTATAATTTGAGCCTATCCGACAAGGGACACGCTATGGCTGAAAAAGTTTTGATTATCGAAGACAACCTGGCTCTGCGGCAACTGGTAAGCAGTGAACTGCGGGCGGAAAATTATGACGTCGTCGCTACCGAGGATGGCCGATCCGGCCTGGAGGCGGCCCGGGCGGGCGACCCACCCCAGTTGATTCTGCTCGATGTGGCCCTGCCGGGGGAACTCAGTGGGTTTCAAGTCTGCCAGATGCTCCAAAATGAACCGGACACAGCCGACATCCCCGTTATTTTTTTGACGGCTCATTCGACGCTCGATGATAAGCTGACCGGGTTTGCAGTGGGGGGCATCGATTACCTGCCCAAACCTTTTACGATGCCGGAATTGCTGGCCCGGGTCAAGGCCAATTTGCGCCGTCAGGCCGGCGAGCAGCGCCGGACGAAAAGGGCGATTGATACATACAAGAAACACCTCTCGCAAAATGTGACCCACGAACTGCGGACACCCCTGGCCAAATTACGCATTGCGTTGGGCTTGTTGGCCCAGGAGTTGCCGCGAGCCAGCCGGGATGATTTACAAGAGATTCTTGAGCATGCCCGCACGGGCGCTGAAGAGTTAGAGACGCTTATCGAGGATGTGCTGCTGGTCAATAAATTGACCAATTCGGACCCGCGACTTTCTTATGAGCCGATCAGCCTGAGCCTCTCTATTGAGTGGGCCTGGAACCAGGCCCGGACAAAATATGGTGGCAAAGGGCTGGTCTTGCAGGACAACGTAGCCAACGATACAACTGTTTACATAAACAGAGATCATATATTGGCCATTTTGAAACATCTCGTGGGGAATGCCTGCAAATTTAGTCCGGCCGGCGGTCAAATTGTGTTGGCCGCCGAACCGATTGCGGGCGGGGGGGTGGTACTCGATCTGCACAATGACGGCGTCACTATCCCCCCCGCCCTGCACGACGATATATTTGAGAAGTTTTTTCAAGCGGATATGTCCACCACCCGGCCCCGGGATGGTTTGGGAATTGGGCTGTACCTTGCCCGGACGTTGGCCCGTGCGTATGGGGGGGATGTCACTCTGGTCAAAAGCGACCCGCAGGCGGGTACGCTGTTTCGGTTGTATCTGCCGCCTCCCCCGCATCGGGGGAAGGGCTAACCCTCCCCCCAATGTCATTAAGTTAAGGAACATTCGTAACAGGTTAAGTCCTGTGGAAAGTAAGTTTCGTGAGGTTCGTAGTAACCGCTTTAGCGGTCTAAAGACGGCTGAAGCC
>CAZWZZ010000750.1:0-3741 GCA_964638395.1 uncultured Caldilineaceae bacterium | reverse complement strand
AGGGCCAGCCCGCCGCCGATGTAGAGCCAATACAGGGGCGAGGTCAGGAATTGCTGGGCCGTCATCTCCATAACCCGGTCGCCGGACAGCCAGATGGTCGGCACCACCAGATAGACGACCAGGCTGACCACCAGACCGGCGGCCAGGATGAGGGTCAACAGCGGCTGTTTGTGCAACGGGGCGAAGTAGCTGGCCAGGGCCGCGCCCAGGTTGACCGCCGTCAGCCCGAAGAAAAGGACCGGCAGCAAGTTGTCGATGGCCGGCAGGCTGGGTGGGGCGTAGGTCATGCCCATCGAGAAGATCGCCAGCAGCCCCAAGACCGCGGTCGCTTTCAGCAGCCAGCCGTTGACATCCTGGCGCATCATCACAAACAGGGTCACCACCAGCAGCCCCCCAAAGAGGCTAATCGTCAAAATCTCGCGGCTGAGCCAGGCCATGCCCAGGTTGGCCATCATCCGCACGGCCCCCAGCGGGTGGCCCAGGTGGAAGAAGGAGGCCAGGACGCCGACGGTCAGCAAGGCCAGCGCCGCCAGCCACTCCGTCTGCACTTTGTGGCCGGGACCATCGACCACGGCCCATTGGCGCACCGCGCTGATTAAGACCAGCCCGATGGCCATCTGGGTGAACACCGTAAAGAAAACCAGAGGTAACTCTTCAAAACCCATCACACCTGCCTCCTGACTATTTTGGGCTGCTGCGGTAGCTTAAAGCGAATCGACGGATTGATGTCCTCCCGGCGAGGGAAGCCCGGCGGAAATTGGACCGCGTCGGGATCATCGAAAGTGTCCAGCTCGATCATCGTCAGGGCACCGGTCGGACAGGCTTGCACACAGGCCGGGTCCAACCCTTCATCGACGCGCTGATAACAAAAGCTGCACTTTTCGGCCTTGTGGGTGGCCTCGTTGTAGCGGGGCGCGCCGAAGGGACAGGAGCGGACGCAGTTGCCGCAGCCGATGCACAGCTCGGTGTGGTGGACGACGATGCCGTCCTCCCGCTTGCTGAAGGCGCTAACCGGGCAATCCTCCATACAGCAGGGATTTTCACAATGGTTGCAGGAGAGCGAATAGAAGGCCCGCTCCCGGTGGGGATAAATTTCCTCAGCCAGCGGGTAAAGCTGCCGCCAGACCACCCCCGGTTCCTGGTGGTACTGGTTTTTGCAGGCCATCCCGCAGGAAGAGCAACCGATACAGAGATCGGCATCGACTAAAAAGGCGCGTTGCTTGGTCATGAGGTCTCCTCCTAAACTTTCTCGATGTCGGCAAACTGGTCGTGCAGGGCCACGCCCGGCGAGCCGGTTTGATAAGCGCCCATATCGGACGATTCATCATCGACCAGGATATTGACGTTGAAATTATTCTTCTTGCCATACCAATTCTCATACATCATCAGCGCATCGGCCGGCACATTGCTGGTCAGCCTGGCCCGGATCGTCATCTCGCCCACCTGGTTGAAGACGCGCACCGTGTCGCCGTCGCCGATGCCTTTGGTTTCGGCCAGGGCCGGGTTCAGGTAGAGGAACGGCTCCGGGTTGAAGTCGTGCATCCAGTCGATATTCTGGAATTGGGAATGGATCGAATATTTGTCGTGCGGTGTTAACAACCGGTAGGGGGCGTAAGCCGGGCGACTCTCCTTGAATTTGGGGATGTCGAAATGGCCATGCTCCGCCGCCAACTCCGATTTGAACTCATACTTGCCGGAGGGCGTGCCAAAAGCCCCATCGCTCCAGGGATTCAGGCCGGCTTTCGCCTTGCGCGGGCCGTCCCGCAAATCCTCCCAGGAGTCGATCCCAAACAACTCGTGGATGCCGTCATTAAATTCGGCGATCATCCACTCTTTCGGGTCGATCTCAGTGGGGAAGGTGCAGGAGCCTGGTTCCATACTGTTCAGCTTGGCCGACAGCGCCGAGGCGATCTCGATGTCCGATTTGGCCTCGAACATCGGCTGGATAGCCTGCTCGTTGATGCTTAACCAATAGTGCCAGTAGGAAACGTTGACCGTCCAATCCTCGATGGGGGTGGTCACCGGCAGGAGGATGTCGGCCAGTTCAGCCGTTTGGGTGAAGAAGAGGTCGGCCACGACCACCATCTCCAGCTTGTTGAAGGCTTCGGTAATCTTGTTCCGGTCGAAATCCTGGCTGACGACGTTTTTGTTGGCCGCCCATAACAGTCGAATGGGCGGGTCATCGGTGTCGAGGATGACCTGACCGATTTTGTTGATGTTCACAGCCCGGTCGCTGTAGCTGGCCTCGGCGGTCTCGGCCTCGCCGGCAAATTCGCCCATCGGCCCGGTCTCGCCCACAAAGCCAACCGACCCCTCCGGCGGCGACTGGATCATCGCGTGGTAATTGAAGCCCCACGTGTGCAGATGGCCGTAGCGAGCGCCCCCGCCAACTTTGCCGATGTTGCCGGTCATGGCCACCAGGGCGTCGATGGCCCGGACATTGTTGCCGCCGTTGACGTGGCGCTGCATCCCATAACCAATCCAAATCGTGGCCGGGTCGGCCGCGGCAAACTCCTCGGTCACCCGCGTAATCACCTCAACCGGGATACCGCTCTGCTCGGCGGCCCACTCCAGGGTGACATTCTCTTTGATGTAGGCTTCATACTCGGCAAACCCCTTGCCGTTGCTGTTGACCCACTCTCGGTCTACCAAATCGTTGTCAATCAAGTGGCGAGCCATCCCCAGCGCCAGAGCGCCATCGCTGCTGGTGGCAATCTCCCAATATTCATCCGCTTTGGCCGCTGTTTGGGTGAAGACCGGGTCGATGACGACCACTTTGGCCCCTCGCTGCCGGGCTTCGTTGATATACTTCATCGAGTGGATGGAGCAGTAGGCCGGGTTCGCGCCCCAGATGATGATATATTTGCTGTTGACCATATCCTCCGGGTCGTTGCACCACATACTGCCCGTATCGTAATTCTGGGCGTCGATGCCGGCCGGCCAGCAGGGGGTGCCGACGAAGCGGGTGGTGTAGCCCAGCGAGGACATCATCCCTTCGACGCCGTAATGGGTGATGCCGAAGTTGCCGGAATATTTGGTCAGGCCCATGCCCAGCAGCGAGCCATCCTTTTCCTTGATTTCCAGGATTTTCTCGGCGATGATGCCCAGGGCCTCATCCCAGGAGAGCCGCTCCCAGTTGCCGGAGCCGCGCCCCACCTGGCGCATCGGATATTTGATGCGGTCGGGGCTGTAGACCTGGCGGGGATAGGCGTAGCCTTTGACGCACAGCCCGCCCCGCGTGTAGGTCGATTCCGGCGCGCCCTCGATGAATTGCAGCACCCCATCCTTGACGTAGCTGACGATGCTACAGGTATCGTAGCAGTTGCGGGGGCAGGCGTTGCGGAAGGTCTCGTAAGCCTCTTTGCCCTTAAAGACAATCGGGCCGAACACCTCTTCGGCCTCCAGGCTGGTCGGTACCAGGATGCCGCCCGGCAGCGCCGCCAGCACGCCGGCTGCCACCAGCCCCTTCAAAAAGTTTCGGCGGGTCAGGCCACACCCAAGCGCCTGCTCAACCTGGTTCGCCGTCCAGAGATTTTTCTGATGGTTCATAATGTCGTCCTCCTTATATGATACAACAACGAATCTTTAGGATTTAACGAATTGATTCGGTTAATCCTTCTGATTCGTTGTTATATGGAGAAATGCGTTTACCGAATTAAATTCTTGGTTTTGTAGGGGCGAGGCAACTCGGAACGGCGGTTGTTGTCCAAACGTAACTCCACACCGAGTTGCCTCGCCCCT
>CAZWZZ010000749.1:0-3744 GCA_964638395.1 uncultured Caldilineaceae bacterium | reverse complement strand
GGTTGAGTCTTGTTTCTGTCTCACAGAAATCTCAATTATAGAAAGGGGGGAGTCTTGTCTAAATTGCCGCCGGAAAAACCGCCATAACGTTGATGATGTAGATGTCATAAACACAGCACGCCCTTTGAGGAATTCACACCCCTATCGCCCGCCGTCTGGAAACTCGTGACCGCTCAGTAGACCGCAATGGAAATGCTCGGCGTGGATCACGAATCCACGCCGCCGGTCAAGGACCGGCTCGGAGCCTCTAAGTGCGGCGTACTGTTTATCGGTTGTCAGCCATCAACCACACTGGCTGGAACGCCGGTTATGACGGACGGTCACCAATCCACTTCATTGAACTTTCATCGAACTAACATTACACGGGAGATATGACTATGTTTGTTACCACCCCCTATTTCAAAATTGCTACCAGGACAGCCTTGTTTGCTGTTCTCTTGATGATCGGCCTGTTGTTGTCTGCATCTACAGTTTTTGCCCAAGGTCCGGTAGCCTGCCAGTTAACCGATGCGGAACACAACATTGATAAAGTGGCCGAATCGGCTGATGGCGGAAACCACTGGCCCGGTGTTCGGAAATTGACCTGTGGCGGCGTTGAGACCGGCGCGTTTTGTGTCGATGCCTTGGTCAACACGACGAGTGAGGATAATGGGGCTATCTACAATGAGGCGACTGAGGCCCTTTCTTGCGAAGTCCAATGGTTGATTCTCAACTATCCGCCGGATTTGGCGGGTCTGTCAGTCGAAGAGGTCGGCGCCCGGAATGGGGCGATCTGGTCCTTCACCGATCCATTGCAGCGGATTACCCAGCCAACGGCCAGGGCTAATCGAGTGCAAGAGATCCTCAATTCCATGCCGGCGGATGCCTGTGCCGCCCTGCCGCAACCCGCGACGCTTTCCTTCAAGCCACTTGACGATGCCGAAAAATTGGTCAACGACACCTTTGATCTCACCCTCGAAGCGAAGGATGGCAACGGCGCTCCCCTGGCCGGGATGACGATCAACTTGAGTACCACCTTTGGCGACGGTGTCCCGCCGACCGTCACCACCGATAGCAATGGCGAAGCCTCCTTTTCCATCAGTTCTACTGCTTTCGGGAGCGCCGGCATTACGGCCACCCTCGACCGAGCGCGACAGGCCGTGACCAAGATGATTGCTGCCAGCCAACAGGCATTAGGCCGCATCAAAAACATCCCGGAGACAGCTCAGGCCACCGCCCAGGTCGAATGGGTCGAAGCCGCCACGCTGACCATCATCAAAGAGACTAACCTGGGTAATAGCCCTATCTTTGATTTTGACGGTGATTTGGGGTCGTTCGGCCTGGCCCACGGCGACTCGAAAACGTTCACCGAGGTGGACCCCGGCACCTATATCCTCAATGAGGATATAGCCTCGTTCCCGGATGTGCATTGGGAGTTGATAGATGTCACCTGTGAGGATCAGAACGGTGAGGCAACCCCTGTTGAGTTCGAGATGTGGAACGCCACGGCGGATATTACCGTAGCCGCCGGGCAGCAGGTGCGTTGTACGTTCAAAAATGAGCGGAGTGATTTCGAACCGCCGGCCAACGAATATGCCATTTATCTGCCACTGGTGATTAAAGTTGCGCCTTAAACCGTTGGAAAACGGCGTTGTTTTTTAGGAATACCTCGCGTGGATAATGTCCTTGAATATACGTTGAGGTTTGGCGGACAGTAGATAAACATAGGAGTTACGCAGTTTGTAGAACAATTTGCTAAATTGTTCAGGGGTTGAGGCCAACGCACAACGCAAATTAGCAATTTGCGCTACAAGAACTACATTTTTGCTTCAACTGCGTAACTCCTAGAACATTAGCGAAGGAGCTTACTAATGAAATCCCACTTACTCAGTAAGATTAATCTTCCCCCAATTACGACCAGAGTATTGATCCTCTTGATCTTGTTGGGGCTAAGTTTTGTTGAATTGACCCAAGCTGCCCCGACGAGGCAAGATCATCAAGATGAGTTGATTTTTCTACCGCAACATCAAACGCCGCAATATGTAGATGAAAAGTACAAATTCAGTATCCAATATCCTACTGACTGGTCAGCAGAAATTCTATTAGAAAATAACAAGAGTGACGCCTTAGAAGTCATCATTGATCGACGGATCGCGTTTCGCACTGACCAGGAACCTCGTATCGCCGTGGATATTTGGCATAATGATAGCGGCAAATCTTTGGAAGAATGGTTTGAGGCTTACCAGAAGCCACTTTACAAAGACGGAGACATAATACCTCAAGCCCCTAACGCCCATATAGCCGGAAAGGAGGCATTTTTCAGCGTCGAGTTCTATGATGATCGAACGGCTGCGACCTTCACGCTCTTGCTGGCCCATCAAGAACATATCTACAGGATGGAATATTATGCTATTGATAGCGGCCAATCAATTGATAGCTATAAAGATATGCTTTTTAGTTTAGAGTTCAGCGAGGAAACTACATCTGAGGCCGACAGCTTACCGGAATTTCCTGCTTTAGAACCAGAGCCTATCAGCCCGCTAGAAGATACCTGTTGTGGCTTTAGCTTTCCGGGTAATCCTTACCGCTGTTATGGCGGGAACTGTACCTGGTGGGCGTATTACAAACGGCCGGATACAGGCGGTGAGTATGGGAGTACTTGGGGAAATGCTCACAGTTGGGATGATCGGGCCATCCAAGAGGGATTCACTGTCAGTTCAACCCCTCGTGTTGGAGCCATCGCGGTCAGAAATGGTGGCGAATTTGGACACGTGGCCTATGTAGAATCGTATAGTTTTATCGCCAACCAGGTCACCGTCTCTGAAATGAACTATCTCCCAAGTTATGCGGTTTGCTCTTCACCTCGCTACAGAGCTTCTGCGAACTACACAGCGACCTGGTTTCATAACTATATTTATCCTCAAGACACACCATCCGGCAACCTTCTCAGTAATCCCTCCTTTGAAGATCAAGTAGGCGATATGGCTCCCTGGCATAGAAATGGGGCATGTAACCACTTTGCTTATCAAGACCCCGACGTTGCCAAAGATGGACAGAATCATTTGAGTACAAATCGGGATAATACAACCAGTTGTATCTCCATATACCAGGATGTATCCCACGTGCCCCAGGTTGGAGCAACCTATCGACTGGGGGCTTGGGTCCGTTCTCAGGAGAACACCCCCCGTGCGGGACGGTTAGGGCTGTGGGCGCTCAATGGCGACGAGACGCTTAGAGAAAATAATGAGACCCCCTTTGTGGTCAAGACAGATTGGCAATGTGTGGAAACAGAAGTGACCATCCAACGGAATGGCTACTCCAGATTACGGGCTGAGTTATATCTGGACTCTCTGGAAGAGATTGATCTCCAGTTGGATCACGTGGTCCTCAAGCGAGGCGGCGGGCCAATTTGTCTGAATCTACAAAACGCCTCCTTTGATGCTCAGGCCGGTTATCCGGCCCCCTGGCAGCGTCTCGGTGAGTGTAACTATTTTGTTTACAATGAGCCGACCATTGCCAGGCATGGGCGCAACTATCTGGCCACTAACCGGAACAATAATTCGAACTGTTACTCGATGTTCCAGGATGTGCCGGGGGTGGCCGATGTTGGCGAGACCTACCGAACCGCCGTCTGGGTCCGCTCCGGCGATGGCACGCCTCGATCAGGGCGTCTCGCGTTATGGGCGCGGGGATGGGGTGCCGCCGAAGAAATGAGTGACCAGTCTTTCACCGCTACCGCCGATTGGCAATGTATCGAAACAGACC
>CAZWZZ010000748.1:0-3746 GCA_964638395.1 uncultured Caldilineaceae bacterium | reverse complement strand
CCGGCCCGCCTGCGGGATTGGGTCATTCTCCGGGCCAGCAAGAGGCAGGGGGTCGTTTAGTTACGCCACCTGCTTCTGCGCTTCTTCCTTCTTGCGGCGGGTGATGTCCCGCCCATTGGAGCGGAACTCGACCAGCCGCTCCAGTTCATCATAAATGGCCCGGGTGATCCAGCGCTGCCAATGGATCGAGCCGTCCGGTTTACGGACCCGGTACTCGATGGCCCCCACCGGATTATTTTGGCTCAAGGTGTTGAAGTGGCGGCTGACTTTCTCCCAATCTTCATCCAGCACAAAAGGTAATTGCTGACCAAGAATGTCTTCCCGATGTTGGTTGAAGTACCAACAGTAGGCATCATTGACAAAGGTTAGCGTCATTTCCGGCGACAGCCGGCAATTTAGCTCGATCTGCTCCTCGCTGATCTGGAGGGCCTCCTCCACCTGCTTGTATTCGGTCACATCCTCGATATGCACGATAATCGTATCGGGCGGCACAAAGTTATAGGTGGTCACGAATTGGCGAATCTCGCCCGTCGTCACCAGCCGGTAGGGGGCCTCTCGCCTGACCAACCGCCGCTCGGTGTAACATTGGTTGAAATCGGCCAAGACCTGGGGCCGGTCTTTGAAGATGTCCCCGGCCGGCTTATCTTTGAAGCTGTTAATGCGCCCCTGGCTGCTTTTCTCCGCCGCCTCGTTATAATCCATCAAAATAAAATCATCATCGACCCGCCGCCAGGTATAGGTCGGCAGGGGAATCCCTTTGTATTGCGCTTCCAACTCCGAGCGGGTTTTTTCGAGCTGCTCCTGGAGTTGGCGATGTTCGGCAATGCTCTCTTGCAGCCCTTTGTTCTGGCTGGCCAATTCCTGCACCCGCTGCTGAACCCGCTGCTCGACCTGGCTGGTAAAGAGTTGCCCGGTCTTGGTTTTGATCTTGGCCAGGGTTCGCTCCAGCTTTTGGCGTTCGGCCCGTTCGGTCTCCAACTCCTCTTTGATCGTCGCCAGTTCAGCCCCGATGTCAGGGGACGGCGTCGCCGCGACGCTCTGTTCCGCCGCCGCCAGCTCGCCATACTGCTGGCGGTAATCTTCCAGCTCCGCCTCGATTTGCTTGTATTCGGTGATGTCCTGAATGTGGTCGATGACCATATTGGGTGGCACATAATGGTAGGTGGTGACGAAGAAGCGGGTTTCGCCGGTGGTAATCATCGTGTAGGGGGCCTCCCGGACGAGAGTGCGCTTTTCGTTATAGCAGGTCTCAAAATCGGCCAGGATTTCGGGCCGACTCTTGAAGATTTCGCTGGCCGGTTTGCCAAAGAAATCGACGATTTTACCCATCGATTCGGCTGCCGCGTTGTTGAAATCAACCAGGATGAACTCCCCGGCGATGTGTTGCCAGGAGTAGGTGGGGATGGGAATGCCCCGGTATTGCTCCCGCAACCGTTCGTCGATGTTGCCGGCAATCTCTTTGAGCCGTTCTTCCTGATCTTTCAGCGCCTTTTCGGCCTTCTCCCGTTGAGCAATTTCATGCTCCAGGGCTGCTTGCAGTTCGCCGCTTCCCTCCTGGCTGGTGGGGTCACTTTGGCCATTGCTGGGGGGCAGTGTTTCAACCCGTTGCCGGTACTGCTCCAACTCCGACTGCACCTCCCCCAATTTTTCTTCGGTTTGCTTATGTTCGGTAATATCTTGAATATGAACAATGACCAGATGGGGGGGCACAAAGTTGTAGGTGGTGACGAAATATTTTTTCTCGCCGGTGGTGACCAGGGTGTAGGGGGCTTCCCGCTTGACCGTGGTCTTCTGGGTGAAGCAGCGGGCAAAGTCGGAGATGACCTGGGGATTATCCTTGAACACTTCCTTGACCGGCTTGCCCATAAAATCGGCGATGCGCCGCTGGCTATCCTGCTCGGCGGCATCATTATAATCAACCAGAACGAAATCATCACCGGCCTTTTGCCAGGTGTAGGTGGGCACGGGAATGCCTTTGTATTGGGCTTTGAGTCTGGCCCGGCTGCGTTGGAGCGCCTTTTCCGCCCGCTTCCGCTCGGAAATCTCCCGCTGTAGCTCCTCGTTGGCCGAGGTCAGGTCATTGATGTGTTCGCTCATCAAATCGCCGACCCGCCGCTGCGAGGCCATCGCCGCCTCTTCATTCTGCTTCCGCTCGGTAACATCATCATGAGCGGCGATGAAGTTGGTTACATTCCCCTGCGGGTCATACATTGGAGCGACAATCAACGACTCCCAATAGGATTCCCCCTCTTTGTTGATATTCAGAAACTCGCCCTGCCACTCATCCCCTTCTTTGATGGTGCGCCAGATGTCCAGGAATATTTCGGCGTCATCATCCGGCGTTTTGTAGTTACGCAGGTTTTGACCAATCGTTTCTTCGTAGGTGTAGCCGGTAATTTCGGTAAATCTGAAGTTGATGTACTCGACCACCCCATTTTCATCGGTAATCATAATGGCGATGGGGCTTTGTTCCAGGGCACGGGCCAGCGAACTGATCTGCCGGACGGCCTTCATGCGGTCGGTGATATCCCGGCTGTAGGTAACGGCTCCGGTATACTCATTATCCTCGTTGTAGAGCGCCCGGAAACGTCGCCAGACCAGCATCATCGAGCTATCTTTACAGACCAGCTCGATTTCACCCTCGGTGTACCCCCGCGTGTTGAGCAAGGCCAGCTTCTTTTTCAGCCGCTTGGCCCCATAGCCGGAGGCAAACGTCGTGCTGGCCTGCCCCAAAATTTCTTCCCGGCTGTAGCCCAGCATGCGCTCGTAGGTAGTGTTGCAATCGACGATGACACCGTTGATGTCCAGCACCTCGACGCCGTAAATATCCACCTCGAACAGCTCCCGGTACTGCTGCTCCTTCTCCTGGCGGACGGCCATTTGGTGCTGGAGGTCGATCACCTCTTTTTGGAGTTGTTTGCTTTTGATGATGAGTTGCAGAGCGTGCTGCTGGAACTGCTCTTCCAGCTTATCCTTGAGCCGGTTATATTTCAAGGCATACCGGATAGAACGCTCCAACGAGGAAACATTGATCTCGCCCTTGACCAGATAATCGACTGCGCCGTTGGTCATCACCTTTTCGGGGGCGGTGGTATCATCCGGCGTGGTCAACAAAACCACCGGCGGGGCGGTCGTATCGGCAAATTTTTGGTGCAATTCTTGCAGGCCGCTGCTCTGGCTCAGGTGGGGGTTGACCAGGCAGACCGTCTGGCGCGACCGGGCGATCTTTTCCACAGCCGTTTCATAGCTGGAAACTCGTTCCAGATTGAATTGCCACCGTTTGATTTCTTTCAACAGGTTGTTAATTCTAGCATATTCTTGGTCGCTGTCGTCAACCAGGAGGATGTTTAGACGCTCGCTCATATCTGTCTCCCGCTCCCTCTATCTAGCATCCTTATCAGGCGGAGTCGAATTCTTGTCACCAGTGTGTTGATTTTAATGTATTTTAAGTAGAACCCTCTTTTATTTTACCACATTATTGCCAGAACGGGTATGTCTCTTTTAGATTCTGGCTCTCTGAGATTTTTTGTGGTGAGGGCATCCTTATGCCCGCTCCCGCATTGGGATGCGGTCGCTACCCCATAAAAAGCTCATAGAGCCTAGATTCTTTTGATTTATACCACTTAACACGCCCGATTCTTACAATTGGGCCAACCACGTCTGCAAATCGGCGGTATTTAGCCGTGTCACGACGTCAAAATGTACGCCTTTATCATCCGTGACCAGCGTATAGCCGCGTGACCGGG
>CAZWZZ010000747.1:0-3746 GCA_964638395.1 uncultured Caldilineaceae bacterium | reverse complement strand
TTGATGGCGCTGGGCGCGGTTTTAGAGGGTAAATATGAGTATCAAATCGTCGATGGCAATCTGTTGACCGACCACACCCGGCAATTGGGCCAGATCATCCGCGAGACGAAAGCGAAGGCGCTGGGCATGACCATTATGCCGGGGCCACAACTGAACCACGCCGTGCCCCTGACCAAGCAGATCAAGGCCGAATTTCCCGATTTACCGATCATCTGGGGCGGTTACTTCCCGACGCAACATTACGAAACGGTGCTGGAGTCGGGCTACGTCGATTACTGTGTCCTCAGCCAGGGGGAGCTGACCCTGGTCGAGCTGCTGGATGTGCTGGACAACGGCGGCGATGTGGCCTCGGTCAACGGCCTGGCCTACAAAAATGGCTCAATCCAGAAGACCGCCCCCCGCACGCTGACGCCCATCGAGCAGTTTCCCATGTTCCCCTACGACAACGTGGAGATGGAGCGCTACATCCACGACAACTACCTCGGCTCGCGGACGATTGCCCACAACTCCAGCTTTGGCTGCCCCTTCGCCTGCAACTTCTGCGCCATCGTCAGCATGACCAATCGGGGCTGGCTGCCGGAGTCGGGCGAGCGCATGGCGACGACGTTCAAGCTGCTGCGGGATAAATATGGCGTCAATGCCGTCCAGTTCCACGATATGGATTTCTTCATCTCCGAAAAGCGGGTCATCGACTTTGCCGACCGCATCAAAGATTACGGCATGACCTGGTGGGCTTTGGGCCGCATCGACGAACTGTCCCGCTACCAAGAATCGACCTGGCAGTTGATGAAAAAGAGCGGCCTGAAGATGATCTTCTGCGGGGCGGAGAGTGGCTCGGATGAGATGTTGGAGCGGATGAACAAAGGGGGCCAGGCCTCAACCCAACTGACCCTCGACCTGGCAGCCAAGATGAAGTCCTACGACATCATCCCCGAATATTCTTTCGTCATCGGCAACCCCCCGGAGCCGGAGCGGGATGCCGACATCACCTTCGATTTCATCCGCAAACTCAAACAGGTCAACCCGGCCACCGAGCTGATCCTCTACACCTATACCCCGGTGCCGATGGATGCCGGTAGCGGCGATCTGTATGAAAATGCCAAAGCCGCCGGGTTTACCTTCCCCACGACGCTGGAGGCCTGGACCGAAGGGGCCTGGCGAGAGTTCGCCCTGCGCCGGGAGCCGGACACGCCCTGGCTGGATGTCAATATGTACCAGAAGGTCCGCAACTTCGAGCGGGTCATCAACGCCTACTACCCGACTACGACCGATATGAAGCTGACCGGCCTGCGGCGGACGATTCTCAAAACCCTCGGCGGCTGGCGTTACCATTTGAAGTTTTACGATCATCCGCTAGAATTACGAGCATTGCAGAAGTTGTTTGCCTACCAACGCCCGGAGACGACGGGGTTTTAAAACTTAGGAGTTACGCGGTTCGCATCCCGAGTAGCCTTGAAAAGGCGTATCGAGGGGTGCAGCCGCTCCAAACGACACCCTTCGATACGGCTACCGCCTACTCAGGATGCGTTTGTCGCTCAACTGCGTAACTTCTAAAACTAAAGGAACAACCGGCATGATCAGCGCTATTACCCGATGTGAGATTGATGAAGAAGCCATTCAGACAGCAGCGGTCAATGGCTATGCGGTGCTGTACTGGATCGACGACCAGGATCGCATTATTTTTGTCAACAACACCTGGTCAGATTTCGCCGTGACCAATCAGGACGACTCGCTGACGTATGACCATGTGTTGCACAAATCGTTGTGGGACTTCATCGTTGACCCCGAAACCCGTCTCCTCTACGAGAGTATTCTGGAAAAGGTGCGGGCCCGGCGGGCGGTCCGGCTCTATCTGCGCTGTGACGCCCCGGACTGTCGTCGCCGGATCAGGTTGGAGATCAGCCTGATGCTGAACGGAGTGGTGCAATTTCGCAGCACCACGCTTAAACAAGAGGAGCGATCGTATGTCTCCTTGTTGGACGTGATGGCCGACCGTTCAGAGAGGTTTTTGACGATGTGTAGCTGGTGCAAACGCATCCAGTTGGCAAAAGAGGAGTGGGTGGAGGTGGAGGAGGCGGTGAATCGCCTGGCCCTTTTCAACGACACCCACCTGCCCCAGCTCACCCACGGTATCTGCCGGGATTGTTACGACACCGTGGCGATGGGGCTTGATTGAATGGCGGTGGTGGGAACTCGTTGCGTGGCTTCACTGACAAAAGCGTAAATCTCCCGCATCATCCTCGTCGATATAGCAAGAGTCAGATTGGTACTTCCGCCACTCGGCGGCGATTCGTTCTAACTCTTCCAGATATTCCTTGATGGCCGCCGGATCGTTGATGATTTGCCCCTCATCCTTGATCGCAGGCAGGGTGGTTCCCATCGGCAAGCCATCCGGTTGTTGATCCGGCTCAACGGTAATGACTTTGCGAGCCAGGGATAACTCGGCCAGAGCTTCTTCGATCTCGGCGCAGGCCGGACAGTCGATGGGACGATATAGTTCGATCATAAGCGCACCTCGCTTTTTAAGTTTATCATCTCTCATAGAATACCAACGTCGGCCCCACCTGTCAACCAAAAAAAGACTCCCCCGGCCCGGGCCGGGGGAGTTTACACATATCTCCTCCTCAAATTTGGATGGACCGAGTCTATAGAAATAGAAACCCGATGTCCACCAGCAACAACGAGGCCAACATCAACAGAATCAGCCCCACCACCAACCACCGTTTGATTTTATTCCATTTGGACAGCCGTTTACGTTTCATTATCTTCTGCTCTGTTGACCTACGTCCCGGCCAAGCTGTAGCTGGTCATAGCCCGCAGCCGCTTGATCCGCTCGGCGGTGTTGGGGTGGGTGCTGAACAGCCCGGCCAGACCGCCCCGCAGCGGGTTGACGATGTACAGATGGGAAGTGGCCGGGTTGACCTCGGCTTGCAAGGTTTCCGCCCCTCGCTCCAGCTTTTCCAGGGCGCTGGCCAGGGGCAGCGAATCCCCCAGAATACGAGCGCCCTCGGCATCGGCCCCAAATTCACGAGCGCGGGAGATGGCCATCTGGATAATCATCGCGGCGATAGGGGCCAGGATCATCATCAGCAGCCCGCCGACCAGATCGCCCAGACCGCCTCCCTCCTCATCATCACCGCCGAAGCCACCGAAAATAAGCGCCCATTGGGCCATATTGGCCAGCATCGTGATCGCCCCGGCGATGGTCGCGGCGATGCTGGAGATGAGGGTATCCCGATTTTTGATGTGGGCCAGTTCGTGGGCCATCACCCCGGCCAGTTCATCGCGGGTCAGGATACGCATTATGCCGGTCGTGGCGGCTACGGCCCCCTTGCTGGGGCTGCGGCCCGTGGCGAAGGCGTTGGGCACTTCGCTGTCGATGATGTGGACGGTCGGCATCGGCAGATTGGCCCGCTGAGCTAACTGCTCCACCATATCATACAGCTCCGGCGCTTCGTGCCGCTCCACCTGTCGCGCCCCGCTCATCTTCAAGGCCAGCTTGTCGGAGAACCACCAGGCCCCCATATTCATCACAATGGCGAACAGAAAGGCGATGACCATGCCCGCCTGCCCACCCAGAGCCGACCCGGCCACCACCAGCAGGCCGGTCAGCGAGGCTAATAAAATGGTTGTTTTCATCGTGTTCCACATAGATGTGAATACCTCCTTTGACGATTGGTGACAAACAAATAAAAAGCCGATACCTAACCCCAAGCGGGGCCGCGATACCGGCTTACTTTGCAAGC
>CAZWZZ010000746.1:0-3754 GCA_964638395.1 uncultured Caldilineaceae bacterium | reverse complement strand
TACGGCTACCGCCTACTCAGGATGCGTTTGTCGCTCAACTGCGTAACTCCTATGATAGTCAAAACATCAAACAGGCCGCTACGTCCCCCCTCCAATCGGGCGGAAAAGCTGGACCTCGTCCCCATCCTGCAACACGTGGTCGGTCTCCACCTCCACGCCGTTGACCGTGCCGTTAACCGTGCGCTTAATATCCAATGCTTGCAGCGCATCGGCGATAGTGGCCCCGGCGGGCAGGTCGAGCGTGGTCTTCCCTCTGGCCTGGCGGGGCAAATAATCCCGCAAAATGCCGTGTAACGTAAACGTAACGTCCATCGTTGTCACATATCCATTCAAACTCAACTTATACAGGCCGCTATTGTAGCCGACTTTGCCGAAATTGTAAATAGTTTTCAACTGTTCAATCGTGAGGGAGTATCTCCCCGCCGCGTGCCCCCGGCCCGGCGATGGTCAGGTGACCAGCCAAGGTTAGACGTACAACACAACTAATTGTTATTAACATCTAACAATTGCAAAACCACTACTCACGGCTTTCAGCAGCTCGACGTAAAGCCAAAAACGCTTCCTTCAACGGTTGACTAACGGCACTCACTGATTCTTCAAGTACAAGTTCCTGATACGCTTCTAAAAAATCCAGCCGTAAGCGATGAAACAAATGTAGAAAATGGCGTAAAAAACTGATGCAATCCAAAATGGCAATTTCGATTCCACCAATTTCATCATACAAACTGGCCGCATACTCTTTTACTTCGGGGTCAATAACATCGGTCGTAATGAAGAGATAGTTGTCTATTTGCCTGTTGCTTTGGCTTATTTTCTGAAGCGCGTGGTTGACGTCATTTTTCGTCACCCTCTTTGTTTTCATTTCATAACTTGTGACAACGTCATCTTCATCAAGCAGGGTGATTTCCAAATCTCCTAAGACACCGGTTTGCTTGTCGGCTGCATTGTGGCTTTGCAAAGGTAAAACCCTTTCTCCCAAATGGTTTTCTGCGGCTTTGTAGGCTGCGGCAACCGCCAAAACGGGCAAACGGCTGGACTTGGGACTGCTGAAATGTTGTTGAATCAGGGTCACAATGGCCTCAGATGAAAGCGGCGTGGCATCTTTAACGGTCTTTAGTTGGGCCAGCAGCGTCTGCATGCGTTGACGTTGTTCATCTCTGAGGATAATCATACATCGAATGGTTTCGGCTAACATATCCTCAGCCGAGACATTATCCTCATATACATTGGTGAGTAACTGCAATAGAGTTTGATAAAGCTGTGGGGGACGCCCAACCAAATTCAGATCAGGCGTTAATGTAGCGTTCCGATTGCGTAACGCGGGTGTTAAAAATGCGGTGGTCGGATTACAGGGCAACTCATGCTGGTTTATAAAAGCGGTGATGTATTGCTCATCATACGTTCTGCCGGAGAAGGCATCATCGGTCCCAATTTCCGTATATGGTTTTCGGACGTCTACTTCGGGACGATGGATTTTAGCCAACAAACAAGCCATCAACAACCTGATGCCGGCCCGATTCTGTAAATTCCGGCAAATGTATTCAACTTTTTCAGCAATCGCTGCATTGACGAGCAAGGACGTGTTTAAATTCTGGGTCGCTGTTCGATAAGCTAAATCAAGGATTTCTGGAGGGCTTGCCATGCTTCCACCTTGCTCCCGCTTTTGTGTTTATCTAGGTGAGAGATTTCATAATTGACCCATAGCACCTCTGTGCGCGGTTGCTTCACGGAATGAACCAATTTGGTCGGCCCTTCAATCGCCTGCCAATCGTGGTAAAGTTCATCCATCAAATCGCAACGATAGCTTGATAAACCCACCTTGCCCTTAACACCATGAAGAACGTCTGCCAACTGACGGTGTTCATCATCCGTCATTTCATAGCGGTAGGCGTTACTATCGCCCCGTGAGTCGTGCGGATAGGGCGGATCACAATAAAAGAGGGTGTCTTCGCTATCATACCGGTTAATGACGTTGATCGCCGTATCATTTTCGATCTGGACCCGCAACAGCCTTTGGGCAATCTCCGGCAGCGCCTCAACGCTCCCCAACCACCTTGATACCGCCCCGGCCATACCGGCCCGACTGGTCAAGCGACAATGCGCCCAGCGCCCAGCGCTGGCTCGTTGGGCCAGCCCGGTTCGGACTTGTCTAGCCCGGATATAAAACCGTCTGGCCCGCTCCAAAGCGGATAACGCTTCTACTGGCTCCGAAATGGCCTGCTCAAACTCTTCACGAGAGAAAGGAGTTAAGCCGATAGCCTCAATCAACGCTTCTTTTTGCTCCCGTAACACCCGGAAAAAATTGGCCACCTCCCCGTCCAGATCATTATAAGTTTCTACCGGAGAGGGTTCGCGGTTAATCAAAACAGCCGCCGACCCGGCAAAGGGTTCGCAAAAATGGGTTGTTTTTGGCAAGAGCGGCAGCAGCCATTCAAGGTGGCTGAATTTGCCACCATACCAACCAAACGCGATCAATTTAGCCATTACGTTACAGTCCTTACAAGGGTAGTGGGGTGAATAATGAAGTGCCATAACTATAATTCTAAATGTGGATTTTTGCAAGGAACATTTGTTTGGGTTTTGTGTGATTCGAGGAGAGGGAAGAAACTTGGTGCCTGGCGGCTTTGGCCCGGCAACCCGCCAGTTTCTTAGTCGGATAGCGCCGCCGCCTCAACCAACTCCCTGATGGTGGCGGTCAGTAGAGGGTGACCGCCGAGGGTGATACCCAACTTGGCCAGGGCGGGGCAGGCTAAGATATTCTGTGGGGGATGTTCCGGCGGGGGCGGCAGGGGGCCGGTCAGCCCGGCGGCCTGTTGCGCCAGGCTCACAATCTGGCGGTGGCTGATTACCAAATCGCTGAGGTGGAGGATAGGTGGGGCGGTTTGGGGCGCGGCCAGCAGTGTGGTCACCGTGCGGGCCAGGTCTTGGCCGTGAACTTCGGTCCCGGCCCGCCGGCTGGTCACCGCCTGGCCGGCCAGCACCGCCTGAATGATGCCCCACCATTTGGAGCGCTCGACCGGCCAGATTTTGCCGTACACCCCCGTGGCCCGGACAGCCGTGCAGACCAGCCCCTCGACCGTGCTAAAACTGCGGAGCAGGGCCTCGACCGCCACTTTGTAGGCCCCGTAATGGGTATCGGGCGAGGTGGGGTGGCTTTCATCCAGGCTGCGGCCCGGCTCGGTGCGGGAAAAGACAGCCCGGCTGGAGAGAAAAATCACCTGCTTGACCCCCGCCTCCCGCGCAGCCAGCAGCAGTTGCATCGAACCGGTCAGATTGGTGTGCAGCCAACCGGCCAGGTCCTGCCCTTCGCCGCCCCGGTAACGGCCCGGAATGTGGCGATAGGCCAGGTGAACCACAGCCTCCGCGTCGGCCACCAACTCGGCCAGGGCCGGGGGCTGGGTCAGATCGCCCCGTACCCAGTCGATTTCCGGCGGAAAACCGCGCCGGTCGCTGGTAGGCCGGGCCAGAGCGCGAACCGCCCAGCCCCGACGCAGTAGTTCCGGCACCACAAATTTCCCCACATACCCGGTAGCCCCGGTGACGGCGATCAAGGGCCTGCTGGAATCGAAGCCTTCCCCCGCAGACAGAGAGTGGTTTTCCTTAGTACAGAATTGCATAAGTCTGTTCCGAGTTAAAAATCATCCGGCGTAGGGGCGAGGCCACTCGGTGTGGCGATACGTTTGGACAACAACCGCCGTTCCGAGTGGCCTCGCCCCTACAAAACTTAAACATACGCCTCGGCGGGGCCGTTGGA
>CAZWZZ010000745.1:0-3761 GCA_964638395.1 uncultured Caldilineaceae bacterium | reverse complement strand
TGGAGGCGTAGAAACGAAGCAGCTTATCGAGGTTGAGATGGTTTTTGTCAGAAGCTACAAGACGTACCCGCTGTCGTTTAAGATTTTTCATGGGCAAGACCTTGCTAAAAATCTAATAGCAATGACCGCCCCGGTGGTAAGGGCGATAGGCCTCAGCCGGGATCAATCGCCCCGCACTGGCACTCACCGGTCGCCGATGTAGTCGGTTCAATCCGTAGTTCATCATTGATTTCGCATTTGGTCGGGTCCCAAATGAGCATCGTCCGGCTGCGATTGATCTCGTACTGATGGAACCACCGATGTTTAGGGCGGATAGGCTTCAAGCCCCGCTTGCATGGCCCCTTCGACAGTCCCATCTATATGCTCGGCCCCAGGAAAAAACCATTCGTCCGGATCATACCGCTCATCACTATATTTGAAAATCGCAAACTCCCACTCATCAATACTTCCCGTATAGGCCAAACGGCAGATAGACCCGGAACGGCCATAATCAAACCGGTCCAGATAGAGAAAACGTCCCCTATACCGCGTTAGATAATAGACATCCGGGTCACCTATCACGGTTTCATTAAACTTCTCAACGCGCTTATCCATCTGTTCCTTAACGTCTGGCGGAATCTTTTTTTTACTCATCCGTTTCTCCTTTTGTTTGTTGGTGTCCGTGGACGCAAAGCGTCCCGGCTTTGTACCAACGCCGGAGCGTTGGCACAAGTTCTATTCAAGATCAAAGTATAAACCCAACTTCGGTGACTCACAAAAAACGTCATTGATTCACTGACTTAACGTGATAATCTTACAGAAGTTTAAGAAAGACATATTATAATGAAAGAAATTAGGCAAAGGGAGGCTGTATTATGAAACCGATTGAGTTCATTCGATCTCGTTCCCCCTTCGATCAATTAGATGAAGAGGGACTGGTGTTGGTGGAACAGAGCTTGGAAGTGATGCGCTTTGAGCCGGGGGATTATATCCTGGTCAAAGGCGGCCCGCCCAGCGACTATCTCTACATCATTGGTGAGGGGGTCGTGCGGCTGTTGCACAAAAGCGAAGAGATTAACACTATGGAGCGGGGTGAGGTTTTTGGCTATCCGTCGATGCTGCGCCGAACCTCGCCCACCCTGGATGTGGTGAGCGGGAGCGAGGTCGTTCTCTATGGCGTCCCTAAAGCAACCTTTCAAAAACTGGTTAATCACTTTGCCGAATTCTTCCTGAAAGATTTGAGCCAACGTCTGTACCAAACCTGGGAATTGGACGCGCCGCCTGCGCTGGGCAGTGATTTTGCCCGGCCGGTCAAGATGTTGGTCAATCGTTTCCCCGTTTTCGTCTCGCCTGAGGCGACGGTCGGCACAGCAGCCCGGCTGATGCGTCAAACCAACATCACCTCGGTCCTGGTGGAGGGTGAGCCGCCGGGCATTGTCACCCTCCAGGATCTGAATTGTAGGGTGCTGGCCGAAGATCTCGGGTCGGACACGCTGGTGCGGCAGATCATGACCCACCCCCTTAAAACGTTGCCCTGCGATACGCCCATTTATAGCGCCCTATTTTATATGATGGAAGAACGGGTCAGTCACCTACCCCTGACCGAGGATGGTCAGGTGAAGGGCCTCATTACCCGTGGCAATTTACTGCGGTATCAAGTCAAAAGCCCGTTCTATCTGTTGCGCCAACTGGAGAGCCTGGACAGTTCGGCGGTGGTGGTCAAATATAATCTCGATGTGACCGGCAGAGTAGAGAGCTTGTTCAATGACGGTCTCGAAGTTGATCTCATTGGCCGGATCGTCTCCAGCCTGAATGATGCCCTGGTAAAACGGCTGCTTCACCTGGCCGAAGCGGATCTGGGGCCGCCCCCGACGCCCTACGCCTGGCTGGTCTTCGGCTCAGAAGGGCGTATGGAGCAAACCCTCCTGACCGACCAGGATAACGCCCTGGTTTACTTCGAGGATAGCCCCGAAGCGCGGACCTACTTTGAGCGGCTGGCCGAAAAAATCATCAGCAAATTAATTGAAGTCGGCTTTCCGCCCTGCCCCGGTGGCTATATGGCCACCAACTGGTGTCACCCCCTGGCGGAATGGGAAGAGATGTTTAACAACTGGCTCACCCAGCCAGACCCCCAGGCCCTGATGGAGGCCGGCATCTTTTTTGATTTTCGGCTGGTTCATGGCGACCTGATCCCAGATTCGCTGGACAATATCCTGCTCCAGGCCAACGAGTACCCCGTCTTTATGGGCCAAATGGCTAATGCAGCCATCGAGTTTCGGCCACCATTGGGGTTCTTTGGGGGTATCCGGGCTGATGAGGGTCAGGTTGATCTCAAAAAAAGGGGTATTGCGCCCATTGTAGCCCTGGGGCGGCTCTACGGGCTTGAGGCCCAATCCACAGCGCGAACCACCATAGAGCGGCTCGAAGCGGCCGCCGCAGACGGGCTTCTCAGCCAGGAGGGGGTCAACGCCCTGATCGACGCCTTTCGTTATTTGCTGGGGTTAAGGTTGCGAGAACAACTTCAAAAGATTGAGGCTGACCAACAGCCCGATAACGACATCCAGCTCGATCACCTGTCAAGCCGGGAAAAACGGCGCTTAAAAGAAGCCTTCAAGGTCATCCGCGATATGCAAGAGGCCACGGCCCAACGATTTAATACGAATTTTGTAGCGTAGGGGGTGTAGCCGCAGAGCATCCGGGCTGCCTCCCAACGCCGGAGCGTTGGGACGAGTCGTCTCACCGCACCCGCCTCGATTCTCCACTCGGCCCATCCTCCGGGATGAGGCTCTCCGGCTCGTCATTCCCCGCTGCATTGCCACTGGGGGAGAGGCGCTGGGTGATTTTGTCGATCATAATCAAGACCGACTCCTGGCGGAAGCCGGCGGCAAAGCTGATGACCAGATAGCAGGCGATCAGCACGTAAACAGGGATGACCTGGCCCGGATTATCCAAGACCCAACTGATGGCCCCCTCGAAGATCAAAAAACCGGCCAGGATGATGAAATAGGCCACCGCACCGAAGAAGAAGCCCATAACCGGCTTGATGATGTAGGCCAGGATGTATTGCGGCTCAAAAGTGCGTTGGATGAAAACCTGGCGGAAGAGGGTGACCATACTTTTCAGCGTGCCGCCGATACCGCCGACCATCGCCGGGAGCAGGGCCGCCTGCATAATCTCGCCGATGTCGCCACTCTCGGCGAAAATCACGTCCAGGCTCCAGATGAAGAAAATCCCGGCCAGGAAAATAACCAGCCAGATGATGTTGTAAAACAGCAAGCGTCCGCCCCACTGCGTGGCCCACGCTTTCAGGTTTTGTTTGCGCCCGACCGCCGCTTTGACCAGCCCAACCCGATAGAACGCATCGTTGAGCCGCTCCGGGCTGCGGGCGATGATGGCTTCGGCCTGGGCCAGATTGTCGAGGGCATGCTTGGCCTCGTCGGAGTCGCTGCCGAGGGTAGCCTCCACCTGCGGGTACAGTTCCTCGATCTCCCCCCGGAGCCGGGCAGCAACTTCTTCTTTGGTTGGGAATGATTCGTCCAGTTCTTCTTCGGTCATAACGGTTCGAGCGCAGCCCTTTCTGCATTGTGTGCCAACGCAGGTTAATTGTAAGGCCAAACCGCGTCGGGAGCAAAAAAAGTAGGGGAGATATTCTTGATTCCCACCGGATCAATCCGATTTACATAGATAAACCGGTGGTATCGCGCTGCATTGGTGCCAGCATACCTCCGGGTGCGTCCCAGAATTTAGGCGAGATTTCAAGTCCAGCATCCCTTCGACAAGCT
>CAZWZZ010000744.1:0-3762 GCA_964638395.1 uncultured Caldilineaceae bacterium | reverse complement strand
GGACACCAACGGTCAGATCGGCGCTGCCGTCTCTCTCGACCGGCTGCAAGGGCAGACCAGCCGGGGCGACAATCACCCGTCTGGGAGAAGCGAAGCGCCCTATCGCCCGCTTCATTATGCCGGTCTCGATGATGACGGCCTCGGCTTGGCTCACCATCTGCCGGTTGACCTCGGCGGCGTCTGGCAGAAAGTGGATGCATGTTGCGCCTGTAATGTCGAATGAGGCGTCGATGATACGCGGCGGATCCCCAGGGGCCGTGCCATCGGGATCGAACAGCGGCGTGACGTTGGTTCCTGCGTAGAGGCTTTGGCGGATTTGAGTTGGGTTTAACATTTGTTGTTGCTCCTTTCAGTAGTAAATTGATTTTATGTGAGCCGTCCTTAAGGACGGGCGTTACCTGTTTTGGTGTAATCAAAAAGCCAGCCGGTTAGGGCTGGCTTGTGGGGGGCGGGTCTATGGTTATAATGGCGGTGAATGGGGTGTGTTTATAGAAAACACGGCTACTGATAATGACCGGCTGAAACGGCAAACGACGTCGGGTTGTCGCCATCGTGGAAGGGGCAGGCCCAGCGCATCGTCTGGCCGCTCGGTTTACCCTGGCCCAACTCCGCCTCGACGAGGTCTCGCAGATCGAGCCGCTGTTTGATTGCTTGGAGGAACTGGGTATCAAAGCGCATGGGTGGCTCCTTTTTCATTCCTGACTTACAATTAGCACAACTCGCTCCGACGCTCTGCGTTGGAGCAATCCGGGATAAATGGTGTCGCCACTGGGTCGGTAACCGGATAAAGAACGGATTAACGGATAGGACAGCCACAGATGGTGACGATCCGTTAATCCGCTATCCATCCGTTGACCGAGGGGATCGTTCTCCCCCCAATTTACATAATCAGTAGACCGCAATGGCACACCCTTCGATACAACCTCATTCTTCGGTTTACTCAGGATGCTGCGGCCTACTGATAATTAAACCGATGGTATCGCCGGAGCATCGTGACCAGTTTAAATTCTGGAAATTCTGGAAATTCTGGAAGACCTTTCTTACAATTAACACCAATGTAGAGCATCATTATGTCCAGTTTAAATTCTGGAAATTCTGGAAATTCTGGAACGCCTTCCCTTAAAAACCTCACGACGAAGAGGGCCAATCCCGATTTTTTTAAAATACCTCCCCTATTCCTAACCTATTAATATAAAAAAATTAATAGCTCGGCGGGTGAAACTTTATTGAACTGGCGTGGCGACCACCTTACCAGACCTTTAGGGTTTCCGAGACTGTCTTATTCTGACCAAATCTTAGACATCCAATGTTGTTTCTTGGCAAAATTGGAATCAAAACCCTAACTCGGACGAGCCGGAACCAACCAGGCTTTTGCACCGAATTACCCGAATTATACGAATTTTTTATTTTCAATTCGAGAAATTCGCGCAATTCGTTGCAGATTTTTTCTTGCCTAAAAAGCAAGGTTTTAACTGCTAAGGTCCTAAAAGTCTTTTCCAAAAACTCGTCACTGCCCGGTGGCGCTGGTCACGGCTCTCATTTTTAGCCACATATCACATACCTCCAAAGGGGCTCCAGAATTTCCAGAATTTCCAGAATTTCCAGATTCACATTGATGGACCAATTGCTCTATGCTAGAAGTTACGCAGTTGACCGGAAAACAAGACTTCCGAAGTCTGAACCGTGTCACTCATATATGTTTCCAGAAATTCCAGAATTTCCAGAATTTCCACCTTTTACCTTCCTGGAAGGTGGCCACTGCTAATTGCTGTCATCAATCAACTGCCCGTAACCGGTTCCGCTGTTTCCTCCTTGATGGGCTTGGGTAAGGAATAGCGGTTGACGAGCCGGCCGCCCCACATCCGGCCCGTAGCCTTAAGCACGCCGATTTTGACCAGCTCATCGGCCAGCCGCCCGATTTGAACCGACGAATATTTTGGGAGAGATTTGTGTATCTCGGCGGCGGTCGGATTGCCGCGCCGTCCGATTATCTCCAAAACACGATCCTCCATATCGGCTTCCGGCGAATAATCTTGCCCCTCCTCCCAGACCTGTTTGTACAGACGATGGAGCGAGGCCCGCCACGTTTCGGCGATCAGGATGGCGCGGACGGTATGGTTGATCTGAACGGCCTCATGGCCGCCGATTGAGGCCAGTAGCACGGCAACCCGCAGCGCCTTGTGGTGAAACCGGCGGTAGGGAGCGACCAAATCCTCGGGGATATCAGCCGACATATCCAGCAAAGCCAGATTATAGGCGATGAGCATCTCCTTCACCTCCCCCTCAATCGGGTAATGGGTGACCGGCGGCGGGGAACTGAGGCTGAACCGGGTGGACCCACCCCGCTTTCGCTTCTTCGACTGGCCGACGGTCACCGTCGGCAGGCCGAGCCGCTTGTGCCAATTTCGGAGGGGCGTCACCAGCGTATCAGGGATAATCAACTTGCCATCCGGGAAAGAATCTTTGGCGGATGCCGCCGTTGGGGGCGGCACGATAAAGCCGAAGCGGGCCAGAGAGCCGTCACGCCACAGTTGAGCGCCCCGTTTGCCCACATCACGCATATCAGAAGGGGTCAGGTTGGCCAACATGGTCAGATAAGGCCGCTCCACCTTCTCCATCTTCCGGGCCTGGGTCTTGTACTTATATTTGTCAGGACAGTCGTGAAATATGCACAGCAAGCTGCGAAATTTGGTCATATAGCTGGTGGAGCGAGCGATCTCGTTCAAGTTGCTGCCAAACTCTTCGTGGAACCAGCCCCGCTGGGCGGCGAAGCCATAAGCCAGCCGGTAAATCAGTTGCTCTTCCGGCTCGACATCCTCATAATCATCCGGGACCTCCCCCATCAAACAGCTAATCAGAGATTGGGGCGTGGCATCATCCGGGGTCAGAAACCAGTCGAGACCGGCCGTCCGTAACACCCGCAGCCCCAGTTTAGTCGCCCCACTTTTGACAAATTGACCGGACTTGCCGGCGATCATCAGATACAGGTTGGTATAGCCCGGATCGCCAAAATAATAACTGAGCCGCCGGGCAGCAATAGTCGACAGCAGCCATAAACCGCACGCCTCGTTATACCCCTCATAGCTACGGGGACTCCAATAGTTGCAAAACTTCATATACTCGTCCAGCCAGGGAGCCGCTCCCGCCGCCAGAGCCGGGTCGGGCTGCACGTGGGCCGGGAGGTCGGGCCAATCTTGGACCTCCTCCTCCTCATCATCGTCGATCACAGCCGGAACCGCCGCCTCCGGGCGATAGGTACTCAACAGCCGGGACAGTTCCCCCCGGTGAAACGTATCGAGCGATTGAAAGACCTGTAGCCTCTCGTCGGGCGGCGTCCCGGCCAGGGCCTCGACCGTCTCGGCCCACTCCCCAAAATCGTGGCCGTTGGCCGTCCATTCCTGACCGGCCAGCAAACTTTTTATGGTTTCGTATAGCAACTGTTCGTTATTTATCTGGTTCGACATCCTTCTATCTCCTCATCATCTGGTTATACGGTTCTGCTCGCAAATAACGCTTCGGAATCCCAAAGCTAGCTTTGGGATTCCAGTAATGCTTACATCATCTGCTCATAAACCCGGTGTAACGACACCCGCCAACTCTCGGCCATCTGTTGCCCTCTGGCCCAGTGGGCCATGCCCACCTCGGCTTCCCCCTCGACGGAGGCCAGGAGGACGGCCACGCGGAGGGCTTTCTCCGGCAGACGCAGATAGCTGGGGATCAAATCCTCCGGGAGCGCCTGCCGGGCTATCTCCAGCAGCGCCC
>CAZWZZ010000743.1:0-3766 GCA_964638395.1 uncultured Caldilineaceae bacterium | reverse complement strand
ACCTTGTCAAACCCGATCATCATCCCCGAAAAATTTCAGGTGGCCATGTACCGCTTCACCCTGGAGGCGCTGGATACGCTTCATCTTTTGCCTTATAAGGGCAGCGCCTTGCGGGGGGGCTTTGGCCACACCTTCAAGCGGCTGGTCTGTGTCCAGCGCCGGGCCTGTGTCCAGCGGTGTGAGTTGGGCAATGGCTGTCCCTATGGCTACATCTTCGAGACCTCGCCCCCGGAAGATGCCGAGGTGTTGCGGACGTTTCAGGATGTGCCCCGCCCCTTCATCATCGAGCCGGATGCGGACAAACGGCTGCTCCTCATCCCCGGCGAGCGGCTGACCTTTGGCCTGACGTTGATCGGGCAGGCGCTCAATTATTTGCCCTATTTTTTGGCCGTCTTCCGGGAGTTGGGGGCGGCGGGCCTGGGCCGGCGGCGGGGTAAATTTCGCCTGGCCCGGCTGGTGACCCACACCCCCTACGGCGACGCGACCGAGGTGGTCTACGAGGCGGAGACGGGCATCGTCCAGACCATCGAGGCCGCCCTCGATAGCCGGGCCATCAGCACCCAGGCCGCCCGCTTACCGGTGGAGCGGCTGACGCTCGATTTTGTGACGCCCACCCAGGTAAAGCACGGCGGGCGGTTTCTACGGGACGACCTGCCCTTTGCCGTCCTGGTCAAGACCCTGCTGGGGCGGGTGTCATCGCTCAGTTATTTCCATTGTGGCCAACCCTTTGAGGTTGATTTTCGGGGGCTGATCGACCGGGCGGCCGGGGTGGAGCCGGTGGCGCGCCACCTGTATTGGGAGGATTGGTCCCGCTTTTCGGGGCGGCAGAAGCAGCGCATCCGCATGGGTGGCTTGATGGGCCGGGTGACCTATGAAGGGCATCTCGCGCCCTATTTGCCGCTCCTGGCTTTGGGTGAGTTGATCCACGCCGGGAAGGGGACGGTGTTTGGCAATGGGCAGTATCGAATTGAAAGGGAAGGGTGATAATGGAGCTTGAAAAAAAACATCGTCAGAGGATGATCCGTGGTCATAGTCGCCGGTTGAATAAGCTGAAAGAAACCCAGGCCCTTATGGGCATTAGCACATCGCCGGAGATTTTGATCGAGATTGAGGATATTGAAAATGAGTTGAGGCATTTGGAGGTCGGGTTAGGTGATTTTGCCGCGCCCCGGACGAGCCAGCAGCCTGATGCGCCGCTGGTGCATGTGCATAATTGGGGGAAGCGACCGGTTTGGCCGCCGGAGGCGACGGTGGCCCTGGATTGGCAGGGGGCGGGTCGGTTTGAGGAGGATTATGGGGCGGGTACGCGCACTGTGCCGTCGCTTGAGATGTGGCGGGATGCGTTGCTGCCCCGGCTGCAAGCGTTGCCGGATGAGACGGCTCCACAGGGATGGGTTCGATTGGCGGGCAAATGCGCTCTATCGACCGGGTTTGCTTTGGGGACGGTTTTTCGGGCGAAGGAGCGGTATCAAATTGAGGTGGCTCAATTTGTCCCGGATAAGGGGGCGACGGAGTATTGGGCGTCTAATGCGCAACCCCCGGCTATGGTTCCCTCACCTACATTTACGCTGCATATTGCCGAGGGGGAGGGTGATGCTGCGTCGGCGGGGCGGGGAATGGATGAGGCGGTGATTGTGGTGGCGGCTCTGACAACGAAAACGGTTTATGATATTTTGGAGGATGTGGGCACTTATTTTGGCGAGGCGGCGGCGTTTGCCGATATTCCCGATGGTAATCAGGCTGTGGAAAGGGTCGGGGGGGTGTTGGTCTTGGAGGCTCAGGCGGCGACCGAGGATCAGCGCCCTTTGGAGGCGTGGGAGGCGGCCGCCCTGGCCCGGTCGTCGAGCCAGTTGGTCAATGGGTTTAAACAGCGGGTTAAGCCGGGGAAGTTGCATCTGTTTATGGCGGCTCCTTTGAGCTTGGCCACGTTTATGGGCCATCATTGGACCAATATACGGCAGCCGGTGCAATGTTATGAGGAGGTTAGAACGGAGCGGGTGTATGGGCCCTCTTGTTTGGTTGAGGTTCGATAGTAGCCGTAGTAGTTTCTCGGCTCTAGCAGGCTGTCGGAGAAAGACTTCGGAAGTTTCCAACAGTACCTTTGATATAGTTTTTCAGAAAAACATATTGGGTTCGTAGTAACGACTTTAGGCAGTTCCAGAGAAATAAATGCCCCACCGTACCCTGAGCTTGTCGAAGGGTATCGGTTTCGACACGCTCAACCTACGATTTTTGGGACATTTTAAAAATTGGAACTGCCTTAGTCGTCCGAAACGACTAAAGTCGTTACTACGAACCACGAGTCAAAAATATTTTCTGAACGTCTATAACATCGTTATTTCGGTTATTGAACCAATTTTGGACCGAAATTACCCTCAAAAACTTCCGAAGTCTGGCGAAACCGACTTCTCCGACAAGCTGCTAACCAAGGCGTTCCGTCTGGGTAAACCGCAAGTCACGGACTTGCTGTGAGCGAATTAACTACGTAAATGAGGCATGGACCAATGACCAATCCCCTAACCACCCTGACCGAGGCGGATATCCGCGCCCGCTGTAGCGAGACCAGCTTTGAGCGGGGCCGAAATTATTACGACGGTGGGGCCATCAAAAAACGGTGGCGGCACGGCGAGACCCGACTGGCGTCCGTGCAGGGGGCGGATGGTTTGGGTGTGGAGCAGGGCCAGGAGGAGGGTTAGGTCGTGGCATAGATAATGGAAGGGTGGGAGATTGGGAGATGGGGAGATTGGGGGATGAGGCGATGGGGAGATGGGGAGATTGGGTTTGGCCGTGGTTCGTTGTTCTTTGTCCGTTGTTTGTTGTTCGTTGTCCGTTGCTCCTGACGACGAACCACTGACCACTGACGACGGACGACCGACGACGGACGACGGACGACGAACCACTGACGACGGACGACCGACGACCGACGACGGACGACTGACCGCCGGCAGATCGGTCGGAATAAAAATGGTGGGCGGGGTGAGGGTTTTATTGCGAAAAATTAACCCGGATAGGTGTAAAATCTCCAGAGGAGAGAGGCCGGTCTGCCGGCGGTGGGCGGCGAGGAGAGCGCGGGTGGCCCGCCAGGGGCCGTAGCGTCGGGTCAGGAGCGGTTCGGGCAGGTGGCCGCCGGCCCGGCGCAGGTCGAGCAGGCAACGAGCCGGGTCGGGGTCGAGGCCGGCCAGGGTAGCGGCCAGGTCATCGGGGTCACGCAGACGGGGGAGCAACCGCTCGATGAGGGGCGCTTTGGCGATGTTGGAGGGGTAGTGCAGGCCACGACGACGACCGATAATCTTTAATAAACGCCAGGCCGTGGCTTGCAAGGCTTGTTTTAAGGGAATCATAGGAGTTGCCTCTTTAATGAAAAAAGGGTACAATAGGTATGCTTAAGGATTATAAACAGTGTTACCTTATTTGTCACAAAATGGTGGCAAAATGGTAGCAAAACAGAAAAAATGAGGGGTAATTGTACACTTTTTTAGGAGTAATTTTGAGGCACTCGTCGGAAACGTTCCGGTGGGGGAAATGAAGGGAAATATATGTTGTTGAAATCATCAGGTGGGGAAAAAGCTACAATTCAGGCTCTGTTTGCGTGTCTGTGTGGGAGAAATTTTCGCGGTAGCAAATCGCGGTCCCAACAAATGCCCCGATGAAGAGGGGATTGAAACTTTAAAATAGGCAAGCACCCCTAAAAACAAGACTAAGAGTCCCAACAAATGCCCCGATGAAGAGCATCTTCTAGATATGTCAAATTTAGGAGAAAGACGCA
>CAZWZZ010000742.1:0-3773 GCA_964638395.1 uncultured Caldilineaceae bacterium | reverse complement strand
ATAGCCTCATCAATCCTTTGATCTGTGATTTTCAGCGGCCCGCAGCCCCCTGACTCTACTCAGGAACGGGGGCGTATCGACGAGGGCAGTTGCGAGCGACTGTTGCCGGATTATATCACAGAGACTTACGACCGGGCCAACGTCCCTGTCCTCAGTCAGTGGTCACTGGGGGAGCATTTCAGTTTGGGGGCAGCGTTTAGACCATTTGGAAGCGTGGAAGATTTGGAAGGTTGGTTATCAGACGTATGACCGATCTTCCAGCCTTCCACCCTTCCATCGGGACGGTTAAATCGTTGATCGCCATAATTCGCCCCAAAATGAAATACACCGTGTCACTGGTCATTTGACCAATGACACGTTCAAACTGCTACGTTCAAAGGGTAGAGGCGTGCGGCATTTGGGCCTGGAACATCTGATATTTCTGCAACTCCGTCTCCAGATACCTGAGAAAATCGGCGGCGGCTAACTTGGCTTCGGTCCGGCGCAGGCTGTACGGGGAGGGGGCCAGCGGGCCGAGTTGATCGGCCCAGGCCATCGCCAATTCGTCAGCGGAGGGCAAGAGGCCGGTCTGCACGTAGCGGGTCAGTAATGGCGCAGCCTGGCCGGTCAGGAAATATTCATCAAACAGCGAGGCCGCCCAGCGAGGGTGGGACCGGGCAAATTTCCGAAAGGCTTGCAGCACCGCCAGCCGCAAAATAAGCTGTTGCAGCCACAGCCGGAGCTTTAGCTCTTGGCCTAACATCCATTGGAAAAAGCGTCCCAGTTTTTCTGAGATAAAGGGTTGTGATAGCATGTTGTGTCTCCTTTCTCTGGTTGTGATTTGTTTTTAGGCTATCAGCATGTTATCATCAAGTCAAGCGAATGTTTTTGATACTATCCATCGAATAAAACGATAGAAGGTGAAGCTATGGATTTACGACAATTGACCACATTTCGGACGATTGCCCAGACTGCCAGCTTTTCCCGGACGGCGGAGACCCTCAGCTACGCCCAATCGACCGTCTCGGCCCAAATTCAGGCGTTGGAGGAGGAGTTGGGGGTGGCCCTGTTTGACCGCCTGGGCAAAAAGGTGGCGCTAACCGAGGCGGGGAAGCGGCTGTTGGGGTATGCTGAAAAGATGCTCGATCTGGCCGAGGAGGCCCGGACCGCCCTGGCCGATGATGACGCCCTGAGCGGGACGTTGACCATCAGCGCCCCGGAAACGCTTTGTACTTATCGCCTGCCGGCTGTCCTCAGCCGCTTTCTGAAACGCTTTCCCCAGGTGGAGATCATCTTTCGCCAGGAGTATGACGCCGATTTGCAACGCCCCCTGCAAGAGGGGCTGATGGATGTAGCCTTTGTGATGCTGGAGCCGTTTGAAGCGCCCAACCTGGTCATCGAGCCGCTGGTCGAGGAGCCGCTGCTGCTGGTGGCCGCGCCGGGACACCATTTAGCCCAATTGCCGAGCGTCTCCTTTGGCGATTTGCAAGGGGAGCCGATGCTGCTGACCGAGGCTACTTGTGGCTACCGCACCCTGTTCGAGCGGGCATTGGCGGCGGCAGGCGTCCGTTCCTACACGCCGATGGAGTTCCACAGCGTCGAGGCCATCAAACAGTGCGCCATCGTCGGCATTGGGTTGGCCCTGCTGCCGGTGGTGGCCATCGAGCAGGAGTTAAAAGATGGCAGCCTGACGCCGTTGAACTGGGTCGGACGAGATTTCCAGGTGGTGACCCAGATGGCCTATCACAAAGATAAATGGCTCTCCCCGGCGCTGGAGGCGTTTCTCAGCGTGACGCGGGAAGTGTTGTCCCCAGCCACGCACATCGTAACACCGTGACGGCCTGTCCGCCCAACAACACCCGGTCACCATTCAACCGGGTTCGCACCACGCCCCCTCGCCGCGAGGCTTGATACCCAACCAGGCTCTCCCGGCCCAGTCGCTCGGCCCAGTATGGTCCCAACGCGCAGTGGGCCGAGCCGGTGACCGGGTCTTCGTCGATCCCGGCTCCGGGGGCGAAGAAGCGGGAGATAAAATCATAGTCGCCGGAGTCGGCCTGACTGGTGACCATCACGCCCCGACAGCCGATCTGTTTGAGTTGGCTAAAATTAGGCTGCATCTCTCGAACCTCCGCCTCTGTCGAGACCTCGACCAGATAATCCATCCCATTTTGACCGATCCAGCGTGGCTCGATGTCTAACGCTTCGATCATGCCAGGCGGGGCAGAGGACTCTACGACCGGTTTGGCCGGAAAGTCCAGCTCGATCCACGAGCCACGTCGTTGGGCGGTCAACAGGCCGCTGAGCGTATGAAAACGGGCCGTGGTCTCCGGCGACAGATGCCCCTGCTCCCACAAAACGTGGGCGCTGGCCAGGGTAGCGTGTCCACACAACTCGACCTCGGTGGTCGGGGTGAACCAGCGCAGGTTGAAGCCGTCCGCCTGCCGATAGAGAAAGGCCGTTTCCGACAGGTTCATCTCCGCCGCTATGTTTTGCATCCAGCCGGCCTCAGCCGGTTCTGGCAAGAGACAGACCCCGGCCGGGTTCCCCCGAAAAGATTGGTCGGTAAAAGCATCGACTTGAAAGATTTCTAACGTCATCAAAATTCTCCTTTAGCGTACTCGAATTTTTTGCTACAAAACACCCACATCTTGCTTTGTTTTAGACCATCGGCGCTTGTTCAAAAAAGTGGCCGACCGGATAGCGCCTGCCGGTGATCCGCTCCCGGATGAGGTCGGCCAGAATAGCCACGCTTTCCCGGATGACCTCGACCGGCTGATTGCCGAAGCAGAGACGCAGATGGCGCTGGCGGCTGGGCTGGGCCATAAAGACCGCGCCGGGACTAAAGGCCACGCCCCGCTGTAAGGCGGCGTGGTACAGATCATTCAGCCGCTCGTCGGCGGGCAGCGTGACCCAGCAGGCAAAGCCTCCCTGGGGCGTGGTCCAGGATACCTCGGCCGGCATCGTCTCCGCCAGGCTTTGCAGCAGCCCGTCCCGTCTGGCCCGGTAAATAGGCACGGTACGGCGCAGATGGGTCTTGAACTTTTTGCGCCGCAAAAATTCGGCCACAGCCCGCTCCATCAAGGGCGGGCCAAACAAATCCATTGATCCCCGCAGCGTCGGCAAGCGTTGCTGTAACGGTTTGGGAGCGGTCATATAACCAATGCGTGTTCCCGGTAGCAAATCTTTGGAGAAGCTACTCAAATAGATAACCCGGCCGGCGTCGTCCTCGGCTTTGAGGGCCGGCGGGCAGGGATCATCATAATTCAGGCGACAGTAGATGTCATCTTCGACGAGGAGTAGCCCATACCGCTCGGCCAGAGCCAAAATCTCCCGGCGGCGGGCCGGGGACATCGTCCGGCCGGTCGGGTTGTGAAAGGTGGGGATCAGGTAGAAGAAGCGGGGCTGCTGCTGGATGATCGTCTGCTCCAGAATGTCCGGGCGCGGCCCCTCCTCATCACGGGGCACGCCGATGGGCCGCAATCCATAAGCGGTGACGATATTGATAAGCCCCAGGTAGGTCGGCATCTCCATCAGAACGGTATCGCCCGGTTGGGTCAGGGCTTGCGTGACCATCGACAAGCCCTGCGTGACGCCGGCCGTGATGATAATATCATCCGGCATCGCCGTGATGCCCCGCTCTTTGAGCAGGGCGGCCACTTCGATCCGCAATTGAGGATCGCCCTGTGGTTGGCCATATTGCATCAACGAGGCTCCTTCTTCGCGTAGCAAAATTAGCATATCCCACAATTCATCGGCGGGCAATAAGTTGGTGTCGGGGTAGGCATAGGCCAGAG
>CAZWZZ010000741.1:0-3783 GCA_964638395.1 uncultured Caldilineaceae bacterium | reverse complement strand
CTGTATGTCTTGAAAGATTAGCAGTAGACCGCCATCGCATCCTGAGTAAACCGAGGAACGAGGTTGTATCGAAGGGTACTGCGGTCTACTGATTAGGCGTTTTGTCTGTTGATGGCGTAGACAATCTCTTGAAAAATAATAAATTGAAGAGGAATGAGCAGAAAGATGAGGCGATCAAAAGGTTGACCGAGCCAAAAATAAAACCAGGGAGTCAGCAAGCTGATGACGATAATTATCTGTAGCCAGCGATGGCGAGCATAGCGGAGATGGATCATAGCCGGGATGAGGGCAAAGGTTAAGGTGTAGGAGCCGGTCTGGGGGAAGATGATAAGCCCGAAGAGAGCCACGGCTGAGATCATCAAACTTTGTTGAAAGAGGGTGGCCCTTTGCCAGCCTAAGACGACATAACGTCCGGTCCAGAGGATCAGACCGATGATTAAAATAACTCTAAACGGGAGCGAGGGCAGCAGCTCGGGGGGCCAGGTAGCAAAGGGATTGCTGCCGTAACTAAAGATGGCTTCGATCCAGATAAAGGGCCACCAGCCAATAAACAGAGCCGGTAACAGCGCCAAAACTAATCCGGTAATCAGCAAAGTGGTGATAAATTCGGGCCGATAGCGGGAATGTCGGGTTAGAATAAAGGCTAATGCCAGGGCCAAAAGGGACAAATCGGGCCGAATCGTGGCCCCGGCCAGGGCCACCGCCGCCCAACGCGGGTGGTTCTCCCGGTAAAACCAGACGGCTAACAGTAGACAAAAAAGCACGAAGAAAATAAGCTGGCCGAGAACATACACATTGACCGGATAACGAAACCCTAGCAGGGCCAGGCCGGTTAGCAGAAACAGGCGCGAGGGGCTAATAGACCACTCTAGCAGGTGGAAGCCGAGCAGGAGCGTAGCCATAAACAAAGGGATTTGAAGCGAAATCCATATGAGGGCGGACCAGAAAAAGGGGAGAGTGATAAAGGGCAGTAAGATGAAGGCAATATGGGCCGGATGGGGAAAGCCGTGTTGGTATTGGTCTGGGGGAATGATTTTCTTGAAAACGCCCAGTTGAATGGCCCGCGTCGCTTCGGGACCGTAAGGGTTTTCTCCGGCCAGGAGCGCTCGGCCCCCAATCCAAATCCAGTAGAGATCAAAAGCCTGGCCTCGGGGTTCGAGGAGTAGTTGGTAAGTGGGAATGGCCATCAACGCCACAACCAACACAAATAAGCCTGTCACAATAAAAACGCTTTTTTTAGGGGCTGGTTTCATGGTTATGACCTTTTCTGTTATAATTATATTAACGCAAATGACCGCTTTAAGGCAATGAGCGGAGATGAATTTTGTTTGGATCTTTGAGAATTTTTCTGTCTGTCCTGAATTAGACGAATCCGACCTGTGACCTTGTCAATGACTTCCTTTCGACGCTTAGATACCCGCATCATCCTCATTCTTGTTGCTTTACTGGCGGTTGCCTGGCTCCAATGGCCCCGGTTGGCCGATGAATTTCGGGTCGATGAAGATTTTCGCTACTACTATTGGATGTACAGGTTCCAAGATTCCTCCTTTTTCCCGGAAGAGAAATTTGATGAAGGTTTTCTTCTGGTCTCCTTACCCTGGGATGATATTCTACTTAGTTTTCACAATCCGGGGTTCGATCTACTCTTCTACGCGGCCAGCTTCCTGATACCGCCGCCCACATTTAGTAATTGGCTTCCTTTCTTTTTGATGCCGGTAACGGTCCTGTATCTCTTCAAGTTTGGGCAAGCAGTACGGAATCATCAAACCGGTATTCTTTTGGCGCTGGGATTTTTGTTTATCAATCTGGCTTCTTCCTCCTCTATTTCCATTGCTAATGGCCTGCAACGTTCCTTTGCCACCACGTTTATCATTATCCAGCTCTACTACCTTCAACAGAAGCGGTATCCGCTGGCCGCTCTGGTGTTGATACTCAGCGCCTTGATTTACGCCCCAAGTTTTGCCCTGAATGTGATAATTTGGGGTTTCCACGCGATCAAATTGAATTGGCCGCTTCGCTTCGGAAAAGTGCCGGTTGGGGGAGGCTGGCCTTATTTAGTGAGCATATTTTGTTTAGCGACGATATTACTTTCCCCAGTGCTTCTGCCTCGCTTGCAGGGACTTCCCCCGACCTCTGCCCAGGTTTTATCAGCCGAAGACGTATCGGAACAAGGGGAATCCTCCCCGCCTCTTCCGTTATTGTCTAATCCCGTCTATCAACGTAACGGAGCCTATCCCCTGTTTATTATTTTCCCCCTCGTCGGTCGCGGGGGCTTGGTCGATTTGGGCGAGGATTTGATCAATTTACTTATTTTATTGCTGGTCAGTGGCCTGATCTGGTTGGTTTTAGGACAGCGAGCCTTTCGATTGCCATTTGTGGTGTGGGCCTTGTTATGGGCCACATTGCTGATGTTTATTTTGTCCTGGCTGGCTATCTGGCTGACCAATTCATTCCTGCTCTATCTCCCCAGCCGTTACACCCGGATGGGCATCTATTTGTTCCTCATCTTTTTTGTCTTTCTGAATGGCCTGGAATTTTTGAAGGAAGCGCCCACCCTCATTCAACGCCATCCCCGGCGCTTGGTCTGGCTACTGGTCGCCGTTGAGACGCTGATTATCGGCCTGGTGGTGGGGTATCCGTCCCAATGGGCTAGAGTCGGCGCTTTCAATATGAAGTGGCTGTTGGGCTTGGCAGGCGTGGCGCTGGGTGGCGTGGGGCTGGCGCTTTTCAAGTCGCCGTCTCGACCGGCGAAGCGACAAATAACGCGCATTGATAAAAGCCCCGCCGGCCGGTTATTGATTGGCCTGGCCGGTGGTCTGGCTTTGCTGGGCTGGGCGGTGTACGCCCCCCTGCTGACCGAGGTTAGTTATTTGAACCCCACCCCGGCAGAGCGACGTTTGTTAACCTTTCTGGAAACTCTGCCCAAAGATGCGTTGATTGGGGGGAGTCCCTGTAGCCTGGATAGCGTTCAACTTTTGGCCCGGCGGCAGGTGTTCTTGGATTGTGAAAATCCAGGATCGGGTCAAACCGTTGTCCAAGCCCTTGATGCGTATTATAGCGAAACGTCCCAGGCTATCGTAGATTTTTGCCAGATGCACGGCATAGATTATTTGGTCGTCGATCTGGATACCTATACCCCAGATTACCTGGCCCGAGGCCGGTTTTATTTTGATCCTGATAATCCGACCATCCGTGCTCTGGTCAGTGACCGGGATACCTTTGTTCTGGCCCACGTTCCTGACACGCTCAAGCTGTTTCAAGCGGAAAATTATTTTGTGGTAGCCTGTGATGACCTAGTTGAGATGGGTTAAGTGTTATGTGAGTCTGTGCGGTTTGATACCTTACCTGATGAACAAATTTTTTTGATGAAAACTTTCTTGAATCAGCATAAGCATAAATTGATTTTAATAGCCCTGCTTATTATTGCCGCGTTTTTACGTTTACTGCAAATAAGTACTCATAGCTTTTGGTATGACGAGGCTTTTAGCAGTCTTATTGCCAATCTTAGATTATCCCAAATTTTAGCCAATGAAGCCGCTACTGTTCATCCTCCTGGCTATTATCTGATGCTACATTTCTGGCTAAATTTAGGACATAGTGACGCGACGATACGCTCTCTGTCCGCACTATTTAGTTGGGGATCGGTAGTGTTGATTTATGGGTTGGGACGCTGGTTATTTAATTGTTCTACAGGTCTTATTGCTGCTTTTGGAATGGCGCTGTTTCCTTTTCAAATTTACTTTGCTCAGGAAACACGTATGTACAGTCTCGCTGTGTTTGTTG
>CAZWZZ010000740.1:0-3794 GCA_964638395.1 uncultured Caldilineaceae bacterium | reverse complement strand
GAGTTATTTTTGAGGCGATTCTGCCCGGTTGAACTAGCCCACCTGGGCTATAGGCAGACAGAGGGGTTAAAGCGACTCCATCGGCTGCCCGATGGTCGCCGGTTCTGCCTCGGCCTGAACCCGCACAGTGTCATAAATCGGCACCTGCTCATCCAGGGCCTCGATGGAGACGACCAGGGCAAAGGGTTGGCTCAGCGGGTCGGGCGGTTTGCGCCAGGGGGCGACCATAGCCAGGAGAACCAACTCCAGATGGTGGGGCAAATCGTGGGCGTAGATGTCGAACCAATCCCGGACCAGGCTACAGCGGCGCACCCGGCCGCCGGGGTTGACCACCGGCTTCAATTGCCAGGGCCACGGTTTGGGCCGGGGACCGCTCTCCGCCGCCCGCTTCGTCTCATCGTCATCATCATCCGCCTCATCCTCGCCATTGGCCTCGGCCATCCAGCGGGCGTAAAAATCCTCGGAGGCTTCATCCCGGCGCTTGAGATGCCAGCGGATATCGACGGCCTGGTAGCGGCGGCGTTGCGTCTTCCGCACCGGCGGGTTGTAGGCCAGGGTGACGCTGACCCGCAGTTGGGTGGCCGGGGGCAGGCCAAACAGGTCATCCGGTTCCAAACGGATGGCAAAGAAAGAGACTTTGGCCGGGTAGCGCCCGGAACTGTTTTTGTCCGACTTGGTCCAGCTAAATTGATCCTCCGTCACAAAAACCATACAGGTGGGGTTGGAGGAGAGGGCCTTGTCCGGCTGGGGCTGACCATAGCCACACAGACGCAGCAGGCTATGGCGGGCCTCTTTGGAGAGGGCCGTCCGGCCATCCCCGCCGAAACTGCGGACGGTGGCGGCGGGCCAATCGGCTGAATTGACGATCAAAGCGCGGATGAGGTTGGCGCTGGCCGCCGGATAGCGGGCCTGGAGCCGCCCGGCCAGGTGGGAGACTCTGGCCGCGGCCAGACCGCTCCCATAATGAAAGGCCAGCGGTTGGGCCGTCCCGTTTTCCCCATTCTCCCCAAACTCACGGTTGGCCACCGGCACGGCCAGTTCGGGGCTGGGGGCCAGCTCGCTGCGGGTCAGGTTGCCGCCGATATCGACCACGTCCGGCTTAACCAGACCGTTGGGCGGCAGCGTGCCGCTCCGGGTGAAAGGGGCCGGATGATCGTCCGGGGCCAGCCAGCGGGTCATCGCCAGCGGGCCGGGGGGGGCAATCGGCGGGGCGGTCAACGCGCCGACGGTCAAGGCGGTGTGGGCCTGGCCGGGATTGGTCAGGCGGGCAGCCGGGTCGAGCAGGTAGTCGGGATACTCCTGTCCGGCGGTCAAGGCCGCTCCGATCCGGGCGGGCGGCACATTCCCGGCGGCGACGACAAATAACAGATCGTGGGCGGCGCTGAGGTTGTCCACCTCTTCGGCCCAGTTGGAGATGGTGTGGCGGGGATGGGGCACGGTTCCGGCGGAGAGGTTAAAGATTTTGCAGCTCTGGGGCATCGTTTCGTGGAAAGCGGCGATGATCGCCCGCAGCAGGGCTTTGGGGAATTGGGCGGGGTGCAGAGCGGGCTGCTCGGCGGGGGCCTCCGGGACCAGCTTGCGGGCGGGCAGCATAATTTTGGCATTCTCCAGCCAGACCACCGCCGGGTCGATTGGCTGCTCGACCGTCAGCGGGGCCAGCGAGCCGTAGGCCACGATACTGGCCATAGCCGTGCCGTGGCCCTGGGCGACCTCATCCGTCAACAGGTCGGGCGGTTCGGCCTCCTCCGGCAGAAAGTTCAGTTGGCGGCCAATGATGGTTCGTCCGGCCGGCCCGGTGAACAGGGGATGGCCGGCGGCGATGCCGGAGTCGATGATGACGACGCGGGGGGCTGTCGGCGGGAGGGCCGGCAGCGGCGGCAAGGCTGCCGTGGCCGAGGCGAGCAGGGGCCGGGGGCGAGCCTCGATTTCGGGAACCAGATCAATCGACAAAATCCAGTTGGCCCGGCTGTCATCCAGCAGATCAAGAATGGCTCGGCCCGGCAACTGGACCCGGTGCAGGGAGTAGTCAGCCTCGATCAAAAAATAGCCGGTGGCGGTGACGACTGCTTCGGCGTAGGGGGAGCGATCCGTATCAAAACTGTGGAGGTAGTCGTAAAACTCCTGCCGGTTTTGCTCGCCCATTTCATGCTGGCCGCCCGCCAGTTCGACATCGACCCAGATGATCTGGTTCGGGTCGAACGTGTCGGCGGCCAGCCGGTCGGTCAGGGCCTCGCCGGCTTTGTCTGCCCGTTCAGCCGGGCGAATCTGCTCGATGGGGGCGATAACGCCGCCGAAGCGGGGATTGCCGCTGTCGGTGCGCTCGGTGACGTAGCTCTCGGCTTTGCTGACCAGCGTCGGCAGGGTGACATCGGGCGAAACGGTGACCAACAGCCCCTCCTCCCGCTCCTCGATGGGCGTCAGGCCCAGCGAGCGAACCTGCTCCGGCTGGAGACGTTTGGCCTCGATAATCACCTGGTGGTCATCCGGCAGAGGGGGCAGATCATCCGGGCGGTTGGCTACCTTTTCGTCGATGGTACGCTGGAAGGCGGCCACCTGCCGGAGCAGATTTTCGCCGTGGTCGGCGGCGCTGTCACGAGGTTTGGCCCCGCCGCCGCGCACTTTTTGACGCAGCTTGTTCCGGGGGCCGGGGGCCAGAGGTAAAAACGGACGAGCTGGTTTGTTGGCCATAACGCACCTCTGCTTCCAACCTGTCAATCTTTCAAAAAATGTAACTGCTCAGACAGTAGGGCAGCATCCTGAGTAGCGCGGAACAACGTGGAGCGTGTATCGAAGGGTGCGGGTCAGCCTCGCATCGTTGCCGGAGCCGCACCCTTCGATACAGTTTTCGCTACGCTACAACTTACTCAGGATGCTAGTCTGAGTAGTTATCAAAAAATCAGCCCACCTCAGCCCACCAACTCGATATCCTGGCGGGCATTGACCGAGAGGGCCTGGGCCTGTCCTTCGGCGTGGTAGCTGCTGCGGACCAGGGGACCGCTTTCGACCCATTGGTAGCCCATATCCATGCCGGCCTCGTGAAATTCTTGGAACTCGTCGGGGTGGACGTAGCGATAGATGGGCAGGTGCAGCGGCGAGGGGCGCAGATATTGGCCGATGGTCAAAATATCGACTTCGTGATCCCGCAGGTCTTGCATCACCCGGAGGATTTCCTCTTTGGTTTCACCCAGACCGACCATAATGCCGCTCTTGGTTACGGCGCCGGGGTCTAACGCTTTGGCCCCGGACAGCACGCGGAGCGTCTGCCGGTAGTTGGCCTGGGGGCGAACGGTGCGGTACAGGCGGGGGATGGTTTCGGTGTTGTGGTTGAGGATTTCCGGCTTGGCGTCCATCACTTCTTTCAGGGCGGCCCGATCCCCCTTGAAGTCGGGGATTAGCACTTCGATGGTGCAGCCGGACAGCCGTTTGCGGATTTCGCGGATGGTGTTGGCGAAGATGTGCGCCCCGCCGTTGGGCAACTCGTCCCGGTTGACGGAGGTCAGCACGCAGTGGCTCAGGCTGAGGGCCAGCACACTCTCGGCGACGCGCACCGGCTCCTCCTCATCGAGCGTGGGCGGGCGACCCGTTTTGATGTGGCAAAAGCCGCAGGAGCGGGTGCAGGTATCCCCCATCAGCAGAAAGGTGGCCGTGCCCCGGCTCCAACATTCCCCCAGGTTGGGGCAGCGGGCCTCTTCGCAAACGGTATGGAGTCCTTGACTCCGCATCAGCTTTTGCACCCGCTGGTAGCCCTGGCCGCTGGGCAGGCGCACTTTGAGCCAGGGCGGCTTCCGTTTGGG
>CAZWZZ010000739.1:0-3801 GCA_964638395.1 uncultured Caldilineaceae bacterium | reverse complement strand
TCGAGCAGGACCGTGTCCACGTCATCACCGACGCCGAAGGGGAAGATTCGTAGATTGGGCGTGGCGGCCTGGTCGATGTTGTTGAGAATCAGCGGCGTTTCGACCGTGCCGCTGGTTGGCAGGCCGTCGGTCAGGAAGATGACGATGGTTGGACGCTGGGTGTCGGCGCTGGCGATGGCTTCCAGCAGGGCGCGGTTGATGTCGGTGCTGCCGCCCGGCTCCAACTCATTCACAAAGCGACGCGCCTCCGGCAGGGCCGACAGCGGCTCCGGGCGGGTCGAAAAAGCGCGGACGCCGGTGCTAAAGGCGATGACGTTGAAGCGATCTCCCTCGTTGAGATGGTCGAGGACAAATTTCAGGGCCTCGCGGGCCTGCTCCATCTTCTCCCCTTCCATCGAGCCGGACACATCCAGCACGAGGGTAACATCCTTCTCCACCACCTGCTCGGCCTCGACGTTAGGGGCGATGAGCAGCACAAAAAAACCATCTTCATCCCGCTCCTTGTAGCTGAGGAGGTTAACGCCGACATCCTCCGGCGAGACGGTGTAGTAGAGGCTAAAGTCGGTCGTCGGCTTGACGTTGGCCTCTTCCCAGCCGACCAGGGCGCTGAAATCGCCGTTGCGGTCGATGCTGACCGGATGGCTGGGGGAGTAGATGGCTTTGATGGCGTCACGGGATTGGACCTCGACCGTGACCGACACATCTTCGAGCGGCTTGTTGGAAAAGCGTTCGGTGCTGAGGGGATAGACATAGGAGACCAGGCCGTTGTCGGCGGGCAAAATTTGGCTGTACTCGATCTCCACGCGGCGGCTGTCGCCGGGGTCGATGGGGAAGATGCTGGCCTGGAACAGGTCCCGCCCGACGTACTCCAGCAGGGCCGGATCGAGGCGGCGGCGAACGATGTTATCGTAGATGCGGCGGGCCTCCTCTTTGGTGTAAAGCTGCCCCTCCACTTTCTCCCCGTCGATCCACATCGAAAAATCGCTGATGGCCGCCTCCTCCGGCAGGGGGAAGATGTAGGTCCCTTCCAGCGACCATTGGCTATCGTTGCGGAAAATTTGATCGACACGGGTGGTGGCCACCTGGTTGTCGATCACCACGTTGACCCGGTGATTTTCGACGGTCAGGTAGGGCACCTCGCGGGGCGGCGGCGGGGGGATGGGGCAGGGTTCGATACAAATGGGCGGTTCGGGGATGATGATGCCGTCGGCCTGGGCCGTGGTCGTGAAGGCTAAGGCTGAGACAAAGGCTAAGGTTAGGATAATAATAAGGCGTTTCATTGGGAACCTCCTTGGTTAACTACTCGTGGTCTTGAGTTTAGGACGTTGGGGAGGCGGGGATGGTTCCCAAATTTGCCTTAATCGGACGGCGGATGCCAACCGGCCATAATCCAATAGCTACGCACGGTCAGCGCGTCGGTATCGTCACTCAAGTGCAGCGCGATGACCGTGACCCGCCCCGTGGGGGTTAGCCCAATAACCCGCAAGCCATCGTCACTCCAGCGGAAATGTTCAGCCCAATTTTGCAGGCGCGGGTTGAACAGGGGAACCATATGGCCGGTTTTGGGATCAATGCCGTTGATTTTGTCACTTTTATGGCGATTGCAGAGGGGGCAAGCCAACCACAAATTGGATTCATCATCGCTGCCACCTTTAGAAGTGGGGATGATATGTTCGATTTCTAAACGGGCCATCACCAGATGTTGGGGGCTGAGGCAGTAACCACACTGGTTTCGAGCCGCTTCACGAACACGGCGATCTATCTCAGCCGGAATATATGAGCGACCCATTATGGCTGGTCAAGGGGTGGTCTCAAGCCTCGTTTCACCGCAATTTGCAAGGCTTGCGCTTTGCGAACGAGACCGCGCCGGTATAGTTGCATTAACTCATCAAGACGCTGTCGGTCGGTTTCTGTCAGGCGACCTTCGCGATTATCGGCCAGAAGGTGGCTCATTTCTTCTTGCTGGTCGGTGTCCATTTGCATATCACACAGGGCCACAATCTGGCTGTCGGTTAGCGAGTCGAGGGACGTTTCAGCGGCAGCCCGGTCAAGCCACTCCAACAGCACCGCTTCGAGACGCCGCTGGGTGCGGCTGGCGACGTCTTTGGCCTGGATGACCAAGTCTTCGGGCAGTTCAAGGGTAATCGTCTCGGCCATAGGGTGTCCTTTCGATTTGATCGTCACAATTGATTGTTACACAAAAGAGAGTGATTTGATTTTAGCATAAGGTGATGATTTTTGACAATGCTTTTTATGAGGGTGAGGAGGGTTCACTTTTAACCGGCGCGTTGCCGGTGGTGCTGTTTATCGTCGGGGTGATTTGGTGGCTTCTGGCCCAAATTTTGCGTTAGCAACCGGACGGCGGCGCGGATGTCGTTAAAGGCTGAGCCTGAGTACAGCAGCAGGATAATCGACCCGACCCACAACAACTTATGCCAGACCGGAGCAATTTGGAAATAAGCGAGCGGGTTGGCCGGGTAGCCGAGAGCGATGTAGCTGATGGTCCAGAGGGCCATCAACCCCAAGCCTGCCCCACCAATGACCAAAAAGGGCAGGAGCAACACAAACAGTTTTTGGCCCCAAGAGCGTTCTTCAAGCGGTTGTACCACGTGGCTACCGAGCCGATAGCGACATTTTTTGCCGATGAGCCGATAGGCCAGCACGTGCAGTAATTCGTGGGGAACGGCCAGACAGCCGTCGATTTTTTGGAGCATAAGTCCCCTATGACGGACGGATCGATGGTCTCAGGCCCCGTTTCACCGTGATTTGCAAGGCTTGCGCTTTGCGAACGAGACCGCGCCGGTATATTTGCATCAACTCATCAAGACGTTGCCGGTCGGTTTCTGTCAGGCGACCTTCCCGATTATCGGCCAGAAGGTGGCTCATTTCTTCTTGAGTGATTTGATTTTAGCATGGGGTCGGGACTCTTGGCAATGTTCCCAACCTTTTTCATTTTTCGTTGTGTTACTAATCTTAATCGTTTTCTGGGACAAGAGTCCTATCGCTCTGAACCGATTTTATGAGATGATTAGAGTAGAAACATCTAGCAAACTGTTGGTTTTTTTATGTTAAAAACCTGGTCACCTGACCAGGGCAAATCCCAGCCACCTGACAAGTGTGTGTTGAGTAAAGAGTCATTATCCTAATGAGAAGCGAATAATTCTACGTTGTCAATCCTTTCATCTCAACATCCTGTAACCCCAAGGAGTTATCATTATGCGTAAATCGAACATTTCTCACCGTCAATCTCGACTTGTTTCCCAACTATTATTTGTAGCGGTCTTGTTAATGGTTATTGGTGTAGGTGTGATTTATCTTGACTATCCGTCGACTATATTGGCTAGTAGCGATATTGAGTCTCACTCGATACTGCACAGCGGTAGAACAATGGCTCTATCGCCGAGGTATCAGGATGGTTCCAGTGGGGAGTTTGCATGGGCGAAACAGATTGGATTTGATAGTTTTGATCGTGGTGTGGATATTTTTACTGACGATGATAATATTTATGTAGTCGGGAGTGTTGGATTTGGAACTAATGATGATATTCTCATTTCCAAATTTGATAAGACTGGTAACACATTGTGGGCAAAGCTAATTGGTGGTTCAGGTTTAGATTATGGGGCAGGGATTACTGTTGATACGGTCGGTAATGTTTATGTCACCGGCGCTTTTCAAGGAAACAATGTGGATTTCAATCCCGACCCGAATGAAACCTTTGATTTAAGCAGCAGTGGTGATTATGATGTTTTTATTTTGAAGCTAGATAATCAGGGTGATTTTGTTTGGGCAACAGGAATGGGA
>CAZWZZ010000738.1:0-3806 GCA_964638395.1 uncultured Caldilineaceae bacterium | reverse complement strand
GATCAACGTTTTATCGAACGGACCATCGACTTTTTTGACCGGCAGTATCAGCAGCGCCAATGAAGGCTGAAGGCGCGGTACCGCAAAGATTTGCCCATCCCGGTTTATAAGTAGCTTTCAATCTAGCCACATATCACTTTTGCAAACGACCACCTCATTTGACCACCTCCACCCGGACCATTTATGTCCGGGTGGGCCTGACTGCCGGGCTTTTTTCTTGCCTAAAATTGTTAGCAACTTTTGACCCTTAATGATATAATATCATCCGTTAACAATAGGAGTTACGCCGTTGAGCGACAAACGCATCCTGAGTAGGCGGTAGCCGTATCGAAGGGTGTCGTTTGGAGCGGCTGCACCCCCTTCGACAGGCTCAGGACGCGGCCTCGATACGCCTTTTCAAGGCTACTCGGGATGCGAACTGCGTAACTCCTGAACAATTAGCGACGAAAGAGGTAGCCAAATGTCTGGACATAGTAAATGGAGTACGATTAAGCGGAAGAAGGGCGCGGAAGATGCCAAGCGGGCCAAGCTGTTCACCCGGTTGGCCCGTGACATTATCGTAGCGGCGCGGGATGGCGGCGGTGACCCGGACATGAACCCCACCCTGCGCACGGCGATTGACAAGGCCCGGGGGGCCAATATGCCCAAGGACAACATCGAGCGGGCCATCAAAAAGGGAACCGGCGAGTTGGAGGGGGGGCAACTGGAGGAGATCACCTACGAGGCGTATGCGGTGCATGGTATCCCGGTTTTGATCCAATGTTTGACCGACAACCGCAACCGGACCCTGGCCGATCTGCGGCGGATATTCAACCGGCAGGGGGGCAACTTGGCCGAGGCGGGGGCGGTCAGTTGGATGTTTGATATCAAAGGGTATATCACCATCGAGCGCACCGATCAAGACCCGGATGATGTGTTTATGATCGCCGTCGAAGCCGGGGCCGAGGATGTGGAAATCAGCGAGGATATTTTTGAAATCTACACCTCCGCCGACCAACTCCACGCCGTCAGCAGTGAGCTAACCGCCAATGACCTGACCATTGCCGACGCGGAGCTGGCCCAGGTTCCCAAGAACGAGATTGAGTTGGGGGATAAAGAGACGATGCAGGTGTTGAGTACGATTGAGGCCATCGAAGAGTTGGATGACATCCAGCAAGTTTATTCCGGCCTGAAGCTGAGTGACGACACGCTGGAAGCATTGGAAACGGCCTGAGCGTGCGGGTGATTGGGATTGACCCCGGCACGGCCATCACCGGCTGGGGCGTAATCGAGGGGGATGGGCAGGATTTGAAGATGATTGCCGGGGGCGCGGTGACGACAGCCGCCGGCACACCATTGCCCCAACGGTTGCAAATTATTTACCGGGAATTGACCGACATCGTAGCCGAGTGGCAGCCGGAGACCTCGGCCATCGAGGAGTTATTTTTCAGCAAAAACGCCAAGACGGCCCTGGTCGTTGGGCACGGACGGGGGGTGGCCATGTTGGCCCTGGCCAATGCCAATTTACCCGTCGCCGAGTACAAACCGTTGGAAGTCAAGCAGGCCATCACCGGACACGGGGGGGCGGACAAAAAGCAGATGCAGCAGATGGTCAAATTATTATTGGGGTTGGCTGAGGTGCCCCGGCCTGATGACGTGGCCGATGCCCTGGCCGTGGCTATCTGTCACATTCATTCAGCCCGGCTAAAAATGTTGGAGGGGTCATGATTGGATCGCTGCGGGGCGAAATCATCGACAAGGAAGAGGATAAAATTTTGATTGAGGTGGGCGGCGTCGGTTACGAAGTGCTGGCCCCGACCCCGCTGCTGGACAGCCTGAGCGTGGGCGTGCAGACCCATATTTTCACCCACCTCCACGTCCGGGAGCAGGAGTTGACCCTGTTTGGCTTCACCGATAAAGAGGAGATGGAACTGTTCCGCACCCTGCTCAAGGTGCAGGGCATCGGCCCTAAAGTGGCCATGGCCATCCTATCCCACCTGCCCAGCGAGACTCTGCGCCAGGCCGTCGCCCGCGAGGAGGCCGCGCTGCTGGCTCGCGTGCCCGGCATCGGCCCCAAGAAGGCCAAGCAGATCGTCTTCCAATTGAAGGATAAGGTCGGCCTGGATGATGTGTTTGTGTCGGCCACACCCATCAGCGACGGCGACGGCGAGGTCATCGCCGCCCTGACGACGCTCGGCTACAGCGTCGTCGAGGCCCAGACGGCCTTGCAGCAGTTGCCGAAAGAGGCCAGGGATGAAAGCGTTGAGGAGAAAGTAAGGATTGCCTTGAGCAGCCTGTCTAAATTTTAGAACAGTGGCCTATTTACCAATACAAAACTTGCTAAAGATAGTGTCCAACAAATCCTCGGTGACAGTCTCGCCGGTGATTTTGCCCAGGGCATCGACCGCCTCCCGGACATCAATCGACACCAAATCGGGCGACAGGCCGCTCTGTTGAGCCTCAATCCCGGCCCGGGTATGCTCCAGGGCTTGCTGGAGTTGGGCTTTGTGGCGGGGATTGCTGACCAGCGGCGTATCGGCCAGGGTGATGTCGCCGGCCATGACCACCCCAACGATAGCCTCTTCGAGGGTATCAATGCCTTCATTGTTAAGCGCCGAGATCGGCACCCGCGCCGCCGCCGGTAAAAAATCGGTCGGGATGGTGTGGTTCGCGCTCGGCAAATCCTGTTTATTAACAACCAACAAGGCCGGTTTATTTTGAATCAGCGCCCCAATTGCCCAATCGCCCGGCTCTAGCGGACGGCTGCCATCGACGACCATCAGAGCCAGGTCGGCCCGCTCCAGGGCGGATTGGCTGCGCTCGACGCCGATACGCTCGACCTCATCGGCGGGAGCGGCTCGAATCCCGGCGGTATCGACCAGGACCAGGGGGATGCCGCCGATGTTGGCCGTCTCTTCTAAGGTGTCGCGGGTGGTGCCGGGGATGGCGGTGACGATGGCCCGGTCACCCCGCAGCAGGGCGTTGAGCAGGCTACTTTTGCCGACGTTGGGCTGGCCGACGATGGCCGTCCGCACCCCGTCCCGGTAGATGAGGCCCTGGTCGGCAGTTTGCAGCAACTTTTCCAGCCGGGCCGCCACGTCACTCAGGGGGCCGACGACGTCTTGCAGGGGAATTTCATCCTCGACAAAGTCGATGCTGGCCTCTAAAAAGGCCAGGGTATCTATCAAGGCCGCCCGGATGTTGGAGACCTGGGCCGACAGGGAGCCGCCTAATTGCTCGGTCGCCACGCGCAGGGCGGCCTCGGTTTTGGCCTCGATGACATCCAGGACGGCTTCGGCCTGGGCCAAATCGAGACGACCGTTCAGAAAAGCCCGCAGGGTCATCTCTCCGGCTTCGGCCGGGCGTGCCCCCAGGCTGAGGACGAGCTGTAGAATACGCTGGAGGGGAATAATCCCGCCGTGGGCCTGGATTTCGACGACATCTTGCCGGGTGTAGCTGTGGGGCGCAGGCATATAGGCGATGAGGGCTTCATCAACAATAGCGTGGGTGGCCGGATCGATAATTTGGCCGTAATGGAGGTAGCGGGGCTGAAAATCGGTCGTTTTTCCGGCAAAACGGAAGAGCTGGTGGGCAATATCATGCGCCTCCGGGCCGCTGATCTTGATAATGCCTACACCTTTTTGGCCTATTGACGTTGCAATAGCAGCTATGGTATCATCTAAACTGTACATAATTCAGGGCTTTATGGATACGGATTCAGGGTCAAGCCCTCGAGCGTGGTTGACCGTCATTCCAAAAAAATTTTCACCAAATATAATCAAGGCAAGTCATAAATTATAAAAGCTCTCTAGTAGCTTTACCGGTTC
>CAZWZZ010000737.1:0-3811 GCA_964638395.1 uncultured Caldilineaceae bacterium | reverse complement strand
AATAAATTCGTATCTATTCAGCCGTTGCCCTGAAAACAACAATGTCATAGCGGGGATTAGGAGATTTAGGGATTTTATCTGAAAATTTATCCCCTAATCCCCAAATCCCCGCGAAAAACGTTCGTTTGGGGAGGCCGCTGAACAGTTACCTAAATTCTATCAGAAAGGAGACTGATTTATGAGTGCAGATGCACCAAAAGAAAAGACTAGATTGACCTTACCGGTCGGTCGCGGCGACCACCGCCTCGGCCCGGAAAATGCGCCCATTGTGTTGGTTGAATATGGCAACTACGAGTGCCCCCACTGCCGGCGTTTTCATCCCATTTTGAAAGCCCGCCGCAAGCGGTTAGGAGACAAGTTGCAATATGTCTTCCGCCACCTGCCCACCGAGATTCATCCCCACTCACAACTTGCCGCCGAAGCCGCCGAAGCCGCCGCCGCTCAGGACCGCTTCTGGAAAATGCACAACCGTCTGTTTGAGCATCGGGAAGCCGACGGTGTCCTGGATGAGGCCCAACTGATTAAATACGCCGCCGAGATCGGCCTGGATGTCGAGCAATTCAGCCAAGACCTGCGCGGGCATCGCTACGCCGAGCGGGTGCAGGAAGATTTTCTGAGCGGCGTCGAGAGCGGCGTCAACGGGACGCCCACCTTTTTCCTCAACGGCGAACGGTATGACGAAGCCTGGGACCTCTACTCGGTGGTGGATAAGGTGGAGAAACCGCTGGGCGTCAAAATCAGGCTGCTGGCCCAGGATTTCGCCAGCATCGCCGCCTCCGGGAGTATCGTCCTGTTGATTTGTACCATTCTGGCCGTGTTGTGGGCCAACTCTCCCTGGGGCGAAACCTACTTTCACTTCTGGGAAACGGATTTCGGGCTGGTTCTGGGTAACTTGTCGCTCTCCGAGCATCTGTTGGGCTGGGTCAACGATGGTCTGATGGCTATCTTCTTCTTTATGGTTGGTCTGGAAATCAAACGGGAGGTGATGACCGGCGAATTAGCCAGTCCGAAACGGGCAGCCTTACCCATTGCCGGGGCCATCGGGGGAATGGTCGCTCCGGCCCTCATTTATACCCTGTTCAACGCCGGTCAACCCAGTATGCCCGGTTGGGGCATCCCGATGGCCACCGACATCGCCTTTACGCTGGGCGTGTTAGCCGTACTGGGGTCACGAGTGCCGCTCGCCCTCAAAATCTTCTTCACTGCTCTGGCCATTGCCGATGATTTAGGCGCGGTCATTGTTATCGCCCTCTTCTACACCGCCCACATCGAATGGGTGGCCTTGGGCATTGGCGGCGTCATTCTGCTGCTGTTGATTGGTCTGAATCGGGCTAAAATCTACTGGACGGTACCGTATGTCCTGCTGGGCTTTGGGTTGTGGCTGGCCTTTTTAGAGTCGGGCATCCACGCCACTATTGCCGGGGTGCTGCTGGCCCTGACAATTCCGGCCCGTACCCCGATCAACATCCGCCCGCTGTTGGTCCAGGTACAAAGCCTGGTCGATGATTTTGAGCTGCCCCCCCAATGGCGGGCACAGGTAGACAGCCGCCGCCAGGCGACCATCCAGATGCTGGAAAACATCACCGACAAAATGCAATCACCTTCCCAACGGTTGGAGCGCAAAATGCACTACTGGACCGTTTTTATGATTTTGCCGATCTTTGCCCTGGCCAACGCCGGGGTGGCCCTGGATGTGAGCGCCTTTCAAAATCTCCTCAGCCCGGTCAGTCTGGGGATTATTCTGGGGCTGGTCGTGGGCAAACCGTTGGGCATTACCCTGATTTCCTGGCTGGCAGTCAAAGCCGGGGTCGCCGAGCTACCGCTGGGCGTCACCTGGCGGCTCTTCTTTGCCTCCAGCTTCTTAGCCGGGATTGGCTTTACGATGTCTATCTTCATCGCCGGAGCCGCCTTCACCGATCCGGGGCTGCTGGCCTCGGCCAAGCTGGCCATTTTTATCGCTTCGATCACCGCTGGATTGCTGGGCTGGGGGCTGGTCATCGCTATGACCTCCCATCCCCAACCACGAGCGGTCGAGACCGTTTCACCAGCCAAGTAAAAAGACAGGACTTACGCAAAACGCATCCTGAGTAGGCGATAGCCGTATCGAAGGGTGCTGTTTGCGTCGTTGACACCCCTCGATACGCCTTTTCAAGGCTACTCGGGATGCCAACTGCGTAACTCCTGAGGAGACAGTCGAAAAAATGATCGTCATCAATGCCCTCGCTGCCCGACGCCCGGCCCGGTTCGACGAAAGCCTTTTTCCGTTCGAGAGCCGCTATCTGGAGATTGGCGGCCATCAGGTTCACTATATCGACGAAGGAGCGGGGCCGACGCTCCTGTTTCTACACGGCAACCCGACCTGGTCCTTTTTATACCGTCACATTATCAGCGCCCTGCGAGAGCGGTTCCGCTGCATCGCCCCGGATTATCCCGGCTTTGGCCGCTCCACCGCCGCCGCCGGGTATGGCTACACCCCGGCGGAACAGGCCGACGTGGTGGAAAAGTTTCTGTTACAGCTTGATTTGCGGGACGTGACGGTGATGGGTCAGGATTGGGGCGGCCCGATTGGGTTGGGGGTGGCCACCCGCCACCCTTACCGCTTCAAGGCCCTGATTGTCGGCAACACCTGGGCCTGGCCCCTCAACGGCGACGCTCACTTCGAGCGATTTTCCGGTCTGATGGGGGGCGCGGTCGGGCGGGTCATCATCCCCACTTTCAACGCCTTCGTCAACCTGTTGATCCCGGCCGGCGTCAAGCGCCACAAAGTATCCCCGGCGGTTATGGCCGCCTATCGCTACCCCTTCCCCACCCGTGCCACTCGCTGGCCCACCTACGTCTTCCCGCGAGAGATCATCCATAGCCACGACTATCTGGCCGAGGTCGAGGCCGGCCTGTCCCATTTAGAGCATTTGCCGGCCCTCATCCTGTGGGGCAATCAGGATATTGCCTTTCGGGATGTAGAGCGCCGCCGTTTCGAGGGACTTTTTCCAAACCACCGCACGGTCATTCTTGAAGGGGCCGGACACTACATCCAGGAGGACGCGCCGGATGAGATTGTCGAGGCGATCAAGGGGTGGTGGTCGGAAATGGTTGAGATTTTATAGGGCTCGAGCTTTAATTATCGGCATCCGCACGGCGCTGAATCGCCGCGCTACTGAAAAAGACTCAAGGCTACTCAGGATGCTATCTCCTAAAATTTGGGACACCCCCCCAACCGGCGGCGTTGACACCCCTATGCCCTTATGTTATACTTCCCTCAACTTTGAGGTCACCCCCCACGCCGCTGTTGAAGGCGGTATTTTTTTTACACGAGGTAATAAAACAGAATGCGTTATTCACAAATATTTGGACGAACCCTACGGGACGACCCCGCCGAAGCGGAAATAATCAGCCATCGCCTGCTCCAGCGGGCCGGCTTTATCAAGCCCCTGGCCTCCGGCATCTACGTTCAGATGCCGCTGGGCTGGCGCGTCTCCAAGAAAATTATGGACATCTTCCGTCACGAAATGGATGCCCTCGGCTGCCAGGAGATGGCTATGCCGGTCCTCAACCCGGCGGACATCTGGAAAGAGACGGGCCGCTGGGATTCGGTCGGGCCGGCTTTGGTCAAGGTCAAAGATCGCAACGAACGGGAGATGGCCCTGGCCATGACCCACGAAGAGTCGTTGACCGAAATCCTCAAAAGCGAGCTGGAATCCTACAAACAGTTGCCCATTTTGGCTTACCACATCCAGACCAAAATTCGGGATGAACCCCGCCCCCGGGCTGGCCTCATCCGCGTTCGGGAATTTATAATGAAGGATGCCTACTC
>CAZWZZ010000736.1:0-3813 GCA_964638395.1 uncultured Caldilineaceae bacterium | reverse complement strand
GTTATAACGGGCGCCGATATAAGCCAGATCGAAGATGTCAATCAGATCATCCTGAGTCACATCGCCACCGGGAAGGGTAATTGTGCCTAGTTCGCCAAATGAATCTGATTGGCCGACCAGATAAGCATTGTGAAACACCTGGAGACAACCATAGGTGTAACCGGGGATGGGGCTGATCTCAAAGTTGCCTTGAGCATCCGTCACCGCATGGGGGATGCCGGGAACATTGGCGGCGGCCAAAGCATTATAATAGTATACCTGCTCACAACTTTCTTCGAGCAGAAAGACGTCGCTGCCGCTATGGTCGGTACGTCCCTGGAGCAACACCGTACCCGTGGAGTCCCTTTCCTCACCATCATTGACGGTTATCCCCCCGTTTTCCCGCTGATGAGCCACGGCAAACCCGTCCGGGTCAGATAGTTTCGACTCGGTAAAGGTCACATCTGATTGACCCTCGGCGATAGCCTGCCAGGTAATCTCAGCCAGGGGACCGCTGCCGTTAAACGGTACAGCCGGGTCACGTAGAGACGCGCTGAATTCGATTTGTCCGGTGGCGTTATCGACGCTATTGACGGCTACAAAATGATCCGTCCCGACAAACAGGTTGCCGGCCGTAATCTGTACCCCGTCATTGTTGGGGTCTACATCGACGACCTGGACAATCGCCGGGTCGAAGCTCAAGCGGAACTGAGAAGCGTAGAAGTTGGTTACAGCGTCCACCTGGACGGTTGTGGAGCCTGTCTCGCCGTCGGAGAGTTGGAGGTCGGCGGGGATTATGCGGATGGTTGCTGTTGTTGGTGGGATGGTAGGTTCAGGGAATTGATCAACAATTTTGGCCGTTTCAGCACGAGTGATAAATTGGCTCGGTTTGAAAGTTCCATCGCTGAAGCCGCTAATGACTCCATTGTTTTTTAGATAGTTGATATGCCGACAAGATTTATTGTTTGCCTCAACATCTATAAATTCAGACTCTTCATTGTTACAAGTTCCATCAGCGATGGGCGCTTCGCCCGAAACAACCAACATTCCATTGGCTACAAACTTAGCTGCTTGCTCACGGGTAGTAAATTGGCTCGGTTTGAAAGTTCCATCGCTGAAACCGCCAATGACTCCATTGTTTTTTAGATAAGTGATATGTTGACAAAATTTATTTTCTGGCTCAACATCCGAAAATGGAGGCGTGCCACTACAGGACCCATCAGGAATTGGTGATTCGTCCGAAGCGACACGCATCGCATTGGCCACGAACTTAGCCATTTGGTCTCGCGGCGTCTGGTCATCGGGGCAAAAATATTTACCAGCAGGCGTAGTTTGACAGCCGTTTGTAATCCCTTTCTGATATATCGACTCGATATAATCGTAGAAGGCATGACCTGCGGGAACATCGCAGAACGTGGTTTGACCGCCCGACTCGCAGGTATCACTGACCTCAACCGCAACGGACAATTGGGCATCGCTGGCCAACCATTCGACGCCTTCGACCACAACCGCAAAGTTTTCTTCATACCGGTTCGAGGTCTGCGGGGCTGTAAACAAGGCTTCAAACGTGCCAATATCATTCGGGACGACCGTTGTCTCTTGAAGTTGGATCCGGGTTGGTCCCGACCAACCCGCGGCCTCGTTATGATAAAAAGGGCTATGGCGATCTTGGGGATTATCCGTCCCTAGCCTGACGATATCTTGTGTCCACGTTTCTGTGCCTGTGTTTTGCAAAGTAAAGGAGACGGTAAATTGCTCGCCTGGATTGACCGGTCCTGTGGGTCCATTTTTGGCAATGAACTCATAGCTATAATCGGATGGAGGTGGTGTAGTAGATCGAGATTCATTAACAAGTTTAGCTGTTTGAGCGCGGGTGATGAGCCGATCAGGTTTATATTCCCCATCGGAGAAACCACCAACAATTCCCATACATTTGAGCGTTGTAATCTCTTCATAGAAAGGATGATCCGTACCAACATCGGGAAAAGGGTCACACGAAGTATCTACGCCAAAATTAAATGCATTTCTGACGAATTTTGCCATCTCAGCGCGAGTCACAGGTCTTTCAGGATGGTATTCTCCATCACTGAACCCACTGATAACTCCCTCGCATTTCAAGGTCATAATCTCTTCATAAAACGTGTCATTGCTATTCACATCGGGAAAAGGGTCACAAGACAGATTGGTCTCTAATTCGGCCCCATTTTTTGCAATTTTTGCCGTCTCTCCCCGGCTAATCGTAGCATCGGGTTTGTAAAATCTTCCCGCAGGAAGCGTCTCTCCTGAGACAATACCGGCCTCATATAAAGACTGGATATGAGTGTAGAAACTATTTGTAGGAGGCACGTCACAGAAAGGTTCGCTATTGAAAGGACATTCATCGACCCAAAGCCATTGGCTAGCTATGCCGTTGGACAAGTTTGTCAGAGGATCCTCTCCATCCCACCAGCCATAAGGATCTGTAAAGTACTTGTTATCGGGATCCCCATCCTTTATTTTGTACACGGTCAAATGCAAATGGTTGTTACTATCAGTTTGACCAATAGGCATATTTATATCCGTGATTTCTTGGCTAGGGATAAGATTTTTGACGTGTACATACCAAGTCACGTAATCATAAATGCCATCACCATTAATATCGTGATAAATTTCCCCGTAGTCTCCGTGATTGTGATACTGACCAGGAGCCACAGGGTAGACGTCGGTCCCTTCTAGCAGACCATAATCGTACCCACTGTGGGTATCATAGGATCTACAGACGCCGTCTGGTCCTATATAGTGATTGAACTTTTCCCCGTCAATATCAACGGGGTCGAGGCAGCTATCGGGATCACCAGATGTGAAAGAAACGTAACCCGCTCCATCTGCATAAGTAGTCGATAATCTGTTGTTCCGTACCTGAATTTTAGCAGGTAATCCACTCGCCGGGCCATCATGATCCAATCTGGCTTTAATAGCTGGATTGCCTCGGTACGGTTTGTGCATAAAAGAGGTTGCATATCCACCCCAAGTAAGATGATGTTTCTCCGCCTGAAAATCTCCTACCATACCTTGACTTAACGCAGAAGACGTATCACCTTCAAGAGGTAAACGGGAACTTTGCAACAAGGTCGTGTCAGAATCATAAGCATAAACAGACTCACCTGACACAGGCTGCCCCGGCAACCCCATAACCACCAACGCCAGCAAAACCAGCGTCATAACCTGACCTAATTTCCAGAAAATATAACGGGTATTCATAGTATCCTTTCCCTGTCATACAAATTATGATGTTGTTAAAGAACGGTGATGACTCCGTAAGCGAGTCGCTACGGCCAACCAACAAAAAAGCCAGTTCCAAAAAATGGACTGGCTCGATTGTAGTAATAACAATGGCAAACGATATCCAAGACCTCAACCCGATATGGGGAAGCGGAGAATATGCTCAATGGGTGGGACGGGTCAACAGCAAGATAAGAACGCATAGCTAGTCCTACTTGGTCTCAGTAGAGACAAAATGCTCGACTCGGATGGCCAAATCCTAGCCAAAACGGGGATTTGACCATCCCCTCTGAGCGAAAATTGCATCTACTGGGTCTGGTTAAACATCTGCCGGCGTGCTTCGAGGAATATAGCAAACATACGAATCGCTCTGTTATTCTCAATGGGAGAATAAAAAGCCGAAATCCGCATTTTAGGCCGTGGCCCGGCTACATTCGCATCTGAAACACATTCATTTTTTAAGGTTCGTGAAATCTATCACTCAAATAGAAATCTGTGTTAGTTTACCACTACATTCATCATATTGTCAAGAGTTTAGATTAGGTCATTTGGACTATGTTTGCGCTTCGAGAG
>CAZWZZ010000735.1:0-3815 GCA_964638395.1 uncultured Caldilineaceae bacterium | reverse complement strand
CCTCGCCCAGCACGACTCACGATACGCCCCCCACCGGCACGCCCCGGCCCGAAGCCATCCGCCAGGCCAGGGCCAACACGATGGACATGCCGCCCCAGACCAGAACAGAGACAGCCGCCCCCGGTCCCGCTCCCGCTCACGCGGATGAAACATCGACCGAGACATCGAGCGAGATATCGAGCGAGACATCGAGCGAGACATCGACCGAAACATCGACCGAAACATCGAATGAGAAGTCGAACGAAACGGCCCGAGGCAGTTCCAAGATTTAAATGCGTCAAATTGAATACAGCGTCAACGAAGTAATCGGCAGTTTAGGCATGTCATTATCTCCCCATCTCTAAGAAGCTGTTTTAAAAGTGAAAGTTTACAGAGTTGTCCACAGATTTACACTGATGTTCACAGATTTTTATCAAAATTTTGATAATATCAGTGACAATCTGTGTCCATCCGTGGAGCCTGGAAGGCTTTTAAAACAGTCTCTAACCTTCTGGATTTGTGCAATTGAGGAACTTACTTAATTCCCGATCTTTATCGGTCAAAGATGTTACGTGCTTTCTGCTGTCAGCGAACTTCGCAATTTCAACCCGGGCGTGTCCCATCTCTATTGATAACTAAAGAGATCAATGGTACAATGCTCCCATTCGATGAGGTGTGATGGATAAGGGGGAGCATATATTGTTAACAGCGGGACAAAAAATATTCGAATTTGAAATCGTTCGGACGCTGGGGCAAGGGGGCTTTGCCACAGTGTTCGAAGCGTATGATACGGTTCTGGAGCGGCGGGTAGCCATCAAGCAACTGCTGGTAGAGCGGGCGGCGGATAAAAATTCGGTGCGGCGCTTTATCCAGGAGGCGCGGATCATCGCCGCCCTGGAGCATCCCAATATCGTCTCCATCTACGCCCTCCGTCGTCAGGAGGAGCAACTGTATATGATTATGGAGTACATCTCCGGGAGCAGCCTGCGGGAGTTGCTGGATCGGGTGGGAAAATTGCCCATCGAGCAGGCCGTGCGGCTAGGCATCGGCATCTGCGAGGGGCTGGCCAAATTCCACGCCAAGGGCATTTACCACCGGGACATCAAGGCCGAAAACATCCTGTTGACGACCGATGAGCGGCCCAAGGTTATCGACTTCGGTATCGCGCACGTGCCGGAGGCGGCGGGCGGAATGGGGTTGACCCAGGCCGGGTTTCAGCCGACCACCTTCATTTACAGTTCGCCGGAGCAGGTACGGGGGGAGGCTATCGACGCCCGGAGCGATGTCTACCAGATTGGGGAGTTGCTCTACTATATGTTGGCCGGTAACCATTATATTGATATGAATATGTTGGAAAATCAGGCCATCACCGCCGGGGGGACGAACCAGTTTCGCTCCCAGGCCAAGCTGTTCGAGCTGTTGGAGGGGGCTATCTGTGAGGAGATGCCGTCCGGCTTGAAGCAGTTGTGGCACGAGGTGGGCGCTCTGGCCGGGGTGGTGGAACGGGCGCTGGCCAAAGATAAGAATGAGCGGTATCGAGATGCGGCTGAATTTGCGGCCACGTTGAAAACCTTGAGCATCAACACCATTCCGGCCTCCTCCGAAGCGGAGCGGCTGGGGCTGCGGGATGCCCGGGCCTACAACCGGCGAGGGTTGGCCCACATCAGTACCCGCAATTATGAGCAGGCCATCATCGAGTATAGCCGGGCCATCAATCTGGATAAGCGATATGCCGAAGCCTATAACAACCGGGCCATTGCCCATCTATTTATGACCAACTACGGCGAAGCGGTCGATGATTGCGACCAGGCCATCAGTTTGGCCCCCGATTTTATTCCGGCTTATGTCAACCGGGGCATCGCCTATACCGGCCTGCGGGCTTATGAAGAGGCCCTGGTCGATTATGACCAGGCCCTACACCTGTCCCCCAACAGCGCCTATGCCCATTACAACCGGGGCAATACCCATCTGTGGATGACCAACTATCAAGAGGCCATCACCGATTATAGCCAGGCTATCGCCAAAGAGAAGGAGTTTTTGGCTGCTTATGTCAATCGGGGCGTGGCTCAGACGGAGCTAAAAAATTATGATCTGGCCCTGGCCGATTTTAGCCAGGCGATTGACCTCAACGCCGATTATGTGTATGCCTACTACAATCGGGCCAATGTCTATCGAGAGCTAGAGCAGCACAAAGAGGCTGTCGAGGATTATAGCAAGGTGATCGAACTGAACCCCGAACATCGGTATGCCTATGAAAATCGAGGGGATGCCTTTGGGGCCAACGACCAGGATGAGCAAGCCTCCCAGGATTACACCCGGATCATTACCCAAGCGTCGAGCATCGACCCCAAACGGCTCAGCGTGGCCCGCAGTATGTTGATGCCCTCCACCCCCCTCGATTTTCTGAAAGCGTAGGCTATGTTTTTCGTTTAACCTTCAACTGAAAGCCCTCAACGTCGGTCACCTCGACCTCTTCGCCGGTTTCAATCGGTTGGCGGTCCCGGCTGGTGGCCTGCCACCGTTCGCCCCAAACGAGAATGGTGCCGCTGGGTTGGAGGGCTACTTTGACCGTGCCGACAGCCCCGACCAGCCCCTCCGAGCCGGTCACCGGCTGGAGCCGCATCGACTGGAGCATTTTCCGCAGGCCAAAGCCAAAAACGAGGGCTAAAAAGAGGGCCATGCCCATAATGGAAGGGATCGGGATGCGATAGGCAAATTCGGCGGTGTTGAACAGGATGAGCGCCCCGACGACAAAGGCTAACAGGCCGCCGCCGGTCAAAACGCCGAACGTCGGCGTAAACAGTTCGGCCACCAGCAAGACGAAAGCCAGAATCAGTAAGGTTACGCCCGCATAATTGACGGGAAGTTGACCGATCCCATACGCGCCGAGGAGGATGAAAATAAGCCCGAAAATTCCTCCAATATAGGTTCCGGGGTTGATGACTTCATACATCAGCGCCAGCGCGCCGATAGAGACCAGCCATAGGGCCACATTGGGATTGGTCAGGAAGCCCAAAATCTCTTCAAGGAGCGTTGTCTCCAGAAAATCGACCGAGACCTCTTTGGTGGCCAGGACGCGCTCTTCACCTTGCAGGTTGACGGTAAAGCCGTCCAGTTGTTCGAGCAGATCATCCAAATCGTTCGCCACAAAATCAACCACGCCGATCTCCAACGCTTCATTGGCGTTGGCCGCTTTCGCCTCGGTGATGGCCGCCTCGGCCCATTCGATAGCTTCCTCACTGCGCCGTTCGGTCAAACCCTTGATTTCAGCCACAAGCATATTCTCAACTTTGGCCCGCAAAGTGTCGTTGATGTCCCCCCCGCTCATATCAATGGGGCTGGCGGCTCCAATCGAGGTATTGGGGGCCATAGCGGCCGCGTGCCCGGCCAGGGTGATAAAGGTCCCGGCGGAGGCAGCGAAGCCGCCCGGCGGCCAGACATAGACCACGACCGGCACATCAGCCGAAATAATCGTTTGAATAATCTCCTGAGTCAGCCCCACCTGACCGCCCGGCGTGTCCAGCCGAATAATCAGGGCTTCGGCGTTCCGCAGATCAGCCGCCTCGATGGAGCGCTCGATGAAGCTGAGCATGACCGGCGTCACCGGCCCCTCGACGTCGACGACCAGGACCCCATTTTGTTCTGTCTGGGCCAGGGCCACGGTCCCATACATGTGCCCTACAAGGAGGGCCAGATAGAACCAGCGCGTCAACCAATGTAGTTTTTTTTTCATCACATTCCCCTTTAAGCAGTTTTCAACACTAAGGATTAAATAAATTACCCATAGGAGTTACGCAGTTGAGCGACAAACGCATCCTGAGTAGGCGGTAGCCGTA
>CAZWZZ010000734.1:0-3816 GCA_964638395.1 uncultured Caldilineaceae bacterium | reverse complement strand
CTGGCACACCTCTGAGGAAGATAGCTTCAAAATTATGGATCGAGCGCTCGAACTGGGGCTTAATTTTTTTGATACGGCTGATGTTTACGGTTGGGATAAAGAACACGGCTTAACGGAGGAGATCATCGGGCGCTGGTTTGCTCAGAGAGGCGGGCGACGGGATGCGGTGGTTCTGGCGACCAAGGTTTACAACCCGGTCTCCCGGAAAGCCAATCGACCGGAACCCAACAGCGATGGTCGTAGCCTGTCGGCAATGAAGATTAAGAAGCATTGTCACGGCAGCCTGAAGCGGCTCCAGACCGACTGGATTGATCTCTATCAGATGCATCACGTTGATCGTGACTGTCCCTGGGACGAGACCTGGCAGGGGTTTGATAGCCTGGTCAAACAAGGCAAAGTGGTGTATGTGGGGTCCAGTAATTTTGCCGGCTGGGACATTGCCACGGCCTGCCAGGAAGCCTCGAAACGAGGCATGATGGGTCTGGTCAGTGAGCAGAGCATCTACCACCTCAACAACCGGACGATTGAGTTGGAGGTTATTCCGGCCTGCCGCCATTACGGTCTGGGCCTCATCCCCTGGAGTCCGTTGGGCGGCGGCCTGTTGGGCGGGGCGCTGGCGAAATCCCAAAGCGGACGGCGGAAGGGGGAGGAGTTTGAGCAGCGGGTAGCCGAGAACCTCTCTAAGCTGGAACGATACGAAAACTTGTGTAAAGAGCTGGGTGAGTCGCCAGGAGAGGTGGCCCTGGCCTGGCTGCTGCACAACCCGATTGTGACCGCTCCGATCATCGGCCCGCGCACGATAGAACAATTGGAGAGCGCAGTCCACGCGACCGAAATCAAGCTGGACGAGGAGACATTGAAGCAACTTGATGAAATCTTTCCGGGACCGGGGGGAGAAGCCCCTATGGCTTATGCCTGGTGAGCGTCCGTACATCCAAATTTTGGGCGTGAAGCATCCTTCGACAAACACAAGACGCGGCCTCAAACCGGGTATCCCCCGGCGCTACTCCCCAAACCGAGACCAGCCGCCATTCTCGATAAAAACCCAATACGTAGATTGGAAGGGATCGTGAATGATGGCCCCACCCTGGAACAGTTGAGCCTGGCAGCGGGGATAATCGGGGCCGCCCACCTCTTCATCGAGGGCCTGACCAAGGTCGGCCCGCAGCGTGTCGTAGTCGCACCACAACATCCCAAAGCCCCGCTTGGGACCGAGAGGCGCGTTGGCTTGAGCTTGGTCACACCAATATTCGGGGCTGCCCGGCCAGGTATCGGTGAATTTGTAGGAGGTCGCACCCTCTGTCGCGGTTGGATTGGGTCTCACCGCCGCCCAGACGAAATCGGGGTCTTGGGGATAATCGACCCAGAGCAACTGGCCCCGCTCGAAATTTTGGCGAGCGCACAACATCTCGCCGACCGGTTGGGCAATCGGATAGCCCAGGTCGCTCTGCCCCTCGCCCAGCGCTGTCCAAATCTGGGCATACCGGCCCCCTGGCCGCAGCGACGTGTCCGCCCACACCCTGACGGTCGGTGTAGGAGGCGGAGGCGGGGTGGGCGTAGCCGTCGGCACGGGCGGCTGGCGACTGAGGCGCACCTCATCCAGATAAATGACGCTGCGACCCGGCGGCGGCCCTTCGACGTAGACGCCGTAATAACCAACGGCCCGCAAGTCGATTTGATGATCCCCCTGCAAGGAGACGCAGTAATCACCCTGGCCCACGTCGGCCAGCGCGGTGACGCTTTTCCAGAACTTGAATTTCGACTCGCCGAATTGAACGACCAGACTGCGGTCGGAGCCATCCCCTTCCAGCCACAGACAGAGCGCCTCGTAATCGCTCCAATCCTGGGCCGGAAATTCCCGGTCAACACCGAAGTAATGATCGGGCGGGTCGTTGAGAATATCAAATTCCAGAGCGAGGCCCTGCTGGCCCTGCGCCACGTGGGGCGGGCCGACGAGTCGCACGCGCCCCTCATTCCCGGCGTTGCGGTTGATCTCGAAGCTACTTTCCAACGTATCGACGCTATAAGCCTCGAAATCGTCGATGAGGGAACCATTCGCCGTGACCGGCGGGGGTGTGGGCGTTGCGGGGAGCGGTGAGGTGGCCGGTTCAGGGATCGAGGGTTGAGGTGTGGGTTCAAGGGAAATCGTATCGCCGCTCTGCCGAGACTCTGTCTCGGAGGCTGGGCGTGGGGACACCATCGGCGTCCCGGTTGGGGTGTCGGTGGATGCTGGAACCGTTGGCGTGATGGGGGCAACCGTTGGCGTCACCCCGGAGGCAGACAGGGCATTGGCGATGTGTGTGGGGGACGGCGAGGCATCTCCCTGACCGCTAAAGTAAAATATCCCGACCAGAAGGGCAATGCCGCCGATCAAGAGGCCCCCAATGGCCGCCGCCCACGGTAACCAGCCCCTTTTTTCTGTGGCCGGGGGCGGCGGAGGCGGCGCATCGGATTGGCTGATTCGTGTCTGGCTGATGTCATCGGCGGCAGGTTGATCGACCGCCATAGCCCCAGCCCACTCCGCCGGAAGCGAGGCCGTCTCCGGGGGAGTGGGCAGGGCTTCCACAGCGACTTTCAGGGCAGTCGCTAACGCCCCGGCGCTGGCGAAGCGATCCTCTCGCTCTTTAGCCAAGCCTCTGAGCAGCACCCGCTCAATCGTCTCCGGAATATCCGGGTTGATCTGCCGGGGAATGGGAATAGGGTCGGTCACGTGTTTGATGACTGTGGCCAGCGGGGTGTCGGCTTCGTAAGGTACGCGACCGGTCAGCATCTCGAAGAGGATAACGCCCAGGGCGTAAACATCGGTCCGGGCATCGACCTCCCGACCCTGGCCCTGCTCCGGACTCATATAGGTGGGCGTGCCGACGCCGACGCCGGTGCCGGTCAGCTTGACCGAGCCTTCAACCATCTTGGCCAGCCCAAAATCGCTCAGATAAACCCAGCCCCGGTCGTCGATCAACACATTGCCCGGCTTGACATCCCGGTGTAAAATACCCCGCTCGTGGGCGGCATCCAGGGCGGCGGCGATTTGTTCGATGAGACCGACCGCTTTAGCTGGGGGCAGCGGCGAACCAAGTTTATTCTTGAGCGTCCCGGCCGGGACATATTTCATAATGATGTAGTTGATGTCACCCTGCTTGCCAAAATCATACACGGGCAAAATGTTAGGGTGATCCAGTTGGGCGATGGCTTGGGCCTCGCGGGTAAAGCGGGCCGTGAAATCCTCTTCGTGGGCGTAGTAGGTGGGCAAGACTTTGATGGCCACATACCTGTTGAGGGTTGGTTGGTGGGCTTTGTAGACGGTGGCCATCCCGCCCTTACCGATTTGCTCCACGATTTGATATTGGCCGAGGGTTTGTCCGATGAGTGTCTCCATCGATAGTCACCGTTGCCTTTCAGCCCTGTAATCAGTAGACCGCAGCACCCCCTTCGATAAACTCAGGACACGGCTTCGATACAACCTCGTTCCTCGGTTTACTCAGGATGCGGTTGCGGTCTCTTGATAATGGCGTTCTATTCAACTCAACCTAATTTTAGGATAACATAACTCTCTCCCCTTGTCGAGCCAATTTTCATATTTGAGTGTATTTCAGTTTTGGGGCGAATTATAGCCATCAACGATTTAACCGCCCCGATGGAAGGTTGGAAGGCTGGAAGATTGGTCACACGCCTGATAACCAACCTTCCAAATCTTCCACACTTCCAAATGGTCTAAAATCTGCCCCAAAACTGAAATGCTCCCTTCATATTTTGAAGGGTTCCGGGATGGTTCCAAAGGTTGTGCCATATAGGAGATATTTGTGGACTGAGTTTTGA
>CAZWZZ010000733.1:0-3822 GCA_964638395.1 uncultured Caldilineaceae bacterium | reverse complement strand
AAAATCGAGGCTGGATTTTCAACGATCTGTGCCACATCACCCCCGGCCCGATGGGACGCATCATCAACCTGGATCAAGCCTTGACCACCCGCTTCTATACCCGGGCTATGTCCGGGGAGCGAGTCATCAAAATCACCGATCCGCTTATCCCCACCAACGAAGCGCCGCTCCTGTTCCGCGTCATCGACGGCCGGCCTGAAACCAGGCCGGCTGCCGGCTTTGATCCCCACATCGAGACGGATGTCCGCACCTTTTCTCAAATTCTGTGCGGCTATCTGACCGCCAAAGATGCCGAATACATTGGTCGGTTACGGGCCGATGAGAACAGTTGCCTGTGGCTCGATAACTTGATCGCCGATTCGCCCCTCTTTATTCAGGCCGGCGATTGGTTCTAGGAGGCGTCGAGGGCCTGGATCACGATCAACGACCGAAGAGATGATAACCATCAACGCCCCGCTCAAGAGGAATTTTTTTAGCCCCGGTCGCCACATCCTTCGATACGCGCTCCACTCCGTTTCGCGCTGCCTAGGATGCTATCCCCATTATTTTTGAGCAGGTGTAGGGTAACGAAGTCTCAGTACATCCAAATTCGAGGAGGCAGCACGCCTCCCACGTGCGGCTCCGTTCGGCACGAGGGCGTGCCTCACTCCGCGAAAATTGGATCGACTGAGTCTCGTCTTCATTCGTTGCTGTCCTGCAAAATCGTCCCCGAATTAGGACAGACGCCTCACTTGAACCTTAGTCCCGCTCAGTTTATACTGGTTGCGGGGGCAACAGGGATGATCCACAAACGCTTCATCAAACAATTACGAACCGACTCATTTTACAATGTCATCGTGGCCACGGTCTTTTTGACGATTATCGTCGGCATCACCACCCAACTTTTCTCGCTGGGCATCAACGACCGGAGCGCCTTGTCTTGGATGGCTATCTATTTGATCGTTTCCCCCCTGACCGGTCGCCGGGCCTGGTTACTGGCCCAACGGGGCCGGCAAGAATTTGGGGTGCAGCTTTTTATGGGCGTTCATCTGCTCCTCATCACCCTCAATCTGGCCCTGGCCCACACCTTCAATCCCCACGCCATTTATCTCTACGGCTACTTTATCGTCGTCAGCAGCACCCTCCTCCGCCCGGAGGCCAGTTTCAACGTCTGGTTTACCTGTCTAACCCTGCTCCTGCTGGGACTGGGTTATCGAGATAATTTTGTCGATAACGCTCTGGCTTCGCTGACGCCGATGACGATCAACCTTTTTTTCGCGCTGGCCGGTTTTTTGACGACGCTCGATTGGCGGGAGGCGGTTACTTCCACCTCCATCCTCCAACTCCGCGCCCAGCAGCGGCGGGACGAACTGTTCGAGATGCAGGAGCAGTTGAGACGGGCCAACGACCGGCAGAAAGCGTTGTACACCCAGCTCATCACCAGTGTAGAAGTCGGACAGCGGATTATCACCCTCCTCGACCGGGATGTTCTCCTCCAAGAAGTGGCCGAACTCATCAAGGAGAAACTGGGCTTTACCTACGTCGGCATCTTTTTGTTGGAGAGTGACGCTTTTCTGGAAATTCACGCCAACACCGGCGATAAACTCCTCAAGGACAAACCCCGGAAACGAGTTTTTCTTGATGAGGAAAATATCTTGACCGTCACCGCCGAACGTCGCCAGGCTGTTGTCACCCCCGATGTTCGCTACACCCAGTTTGCCGTTCATCCCTACCTCTCCACCAGCACCCAATCGGAAATCGGCCTGCCGCTTATCATCGGCGCCCAAATTTATGGGGTGTTGAATATCCAAAGCTACGGCATCAACGCCTTTGACGAGGAGATATTGCCGATTCTAAGGCTCTTGTGCAATCAGGTGACGATTGCTCTGCGGAACGCCCAACTGTATGAGGAAGCTGTCGCCGCCCGGCAGGAAGCGGAACAGGCCAATGACATCAAATCCCGCTTTCTGGCCAGTATGTCCCACGAACTACGCACGCCGCTCAATGCCATCCTCAATTTTACCGGCTTCGTGGCCGATGGCGTTTTTGGCGAAGTCAACGCCGAGCAGGCTGACGCTTTGGAGAAAACGTTGGACAGCGGCTCCCACCTCCTCAGCCTCATCAACGACATCCTGGACCTGGCCAAAGTCGAAGCCGGGGCGATGGAGATGTTTATCCAGGATGTGGATATGAACAACCTGCTCAAGAGTACGACCGCCACGGCTCAGGGCTTGGTCAAAAATAAGCCGATCCAACTGCAGTTGGACATCGAACCGGATTTGCCGATTCTGGCGGCGGATAAGCGACGGCTGCGACAGATTTTGCTCAATCTGGTCTCCAACGCGGTCAAATACACCAAAGAGGGGCAAATCGAAATTACCACTTATTCTGTTGAGGAGGCTATTCAAATTTCGGTGCGGGACACCGGTATCGGCATCGCCCCCGAAGACCAGGAGTTTATCTTCGAGTCGTTCCATCAGGCCGAAACCGGCTTCAACGAATTGGGGACGGGGTTGGGTTTGCCCATCGCCAAACACTTTGTCGAGGCCCACGGCGGACGAATATGGCTGGAGAGCGAGGTGGGTGTGGGTACGACCTTCTATGTCAAGCTCCCCCTCCGGGCGGCCCAACATCACATCTCCGCCGGCCAGGGCGTAGCCGGGCGAAATGGACAATGATGACTATGATGACAGAACCATCTTTTCTCTACATCGACGATGATCCCATCAGCCGGGAGGTGTTGAAAATTCTGCTCGAAACGGTTATGGGCTTCGAGCAGGTTCGCTACTTTGCCGATAGCCGCGATTTTATGGAGCGCCTGCGGGCCTTACCGATGGTGCCGACGGTCATCTTTTTGGGCATCGAGGTCACGCCTCACAACGGCTACGAGATGCTGGCCGCCATTCGTCAAGACCCGCGCTACCAGGAAACCAAAATCATCGCCGTCACCGCTTACGTGATGGTCAGCGATGTGGAGAAAATGAAAGCGGCCAACTTTACCGGCCTGATTAGCAAACCGATCATTCACCGAATTTTCCCCGATTTGCTACAAAAAATCTTGGCCGGGGAGCCGGTGTGGTATATTTCGTAACTTTTGATTTGTGAGGAGTATGCAATGTTGCTACAGGGGAAACATATCTACGTCGTCGAAGATGACCCCATGAATTTAGCCGTCATCCGCACCATTTTGAAACGGGCCGGGGCGATTGTCCCCTTCGACCATTGGGGGGATACGACCTTGAGCCGGATGCTTGATTATCCCTTCAACATCGACATGATCCTGCTGGACATTATGCTGCCCCACAACGTTAGCGGCTATGACATTTTTGAGATCATTCGGGCCGAGTCGAGTCTGAAAGATATCCCCATCGTGGCCGTGACCGCCTCCGACCCCGATGTAGAGATGAACAAAGCCCGCCAGATGGGCTTCGATAGTTACATCACCAAGCCGCTGGATCGCCTCAAATTTGCCAAGACGATTGCCGCTATTCTGGATGGGGCCGAGGTGTGGGGGGAGTCGTTGGATTGAAGCGTCTCGGTCGAGCTAAGTATCAGTAGACCGCAGCACTCTTCGATACAACCTCGTACCTCGGTTTACTCAGGATGCGATTGCGGTCTACTGAGTATCCTTGATGGCCCGCCCGACAAAGGCCTCCTCTCACCTTTCCGCCCTGACCGCTGCCTCGATTTCCGTAGCCGCCGCTGTCGGCGTCAATTCCCCATCGACGAGGCGGCGGAGGGGGTCGCGCATGGCGTCGAGGAGGGGGGTAGCATCGAGGCTGAGCGGTAGGGCACGCCCGGCGAGCATCTGAGCGGCGCTGGGGCGGAGGCGGGGGTTGTTGA
>CAZWZZ010000732.1:0-3827 GCA_964638395.1 uncultured Caldilineaceae bacterium | reverse complement strand
TTCAAGGACGAAATGCGTGAGTTCAAGGACGAAATGCGTGAGTTCAAGGACGAAATGCGTGAGTTCAAGGACGAAACACGGGCGAATTGGGCCACACGGGATGCCGAGCTACAAGCCTATCGACGAGAGTGGCGGGCCGAATTTGAAAGCCAGCAACAGGCGTGGCAGGCCGAATTTGAACGCCAGCAACAGGCGTGGCGATCTGACTTTGAACGCCATCGAGAAAAGAGTGAGGCCGAGACCCAAGCTCTGCGGCGGGAGTTCAACAAGCAGCAGGGGGAAATCGCCAACAGACTGGGCACGTTGGCCGAAGATTTGGTCGCCCCCAGCCTGCCCCGTATCCTGATGGAAATAACGCACTGTCCCAGTAGAGATAAGGTGGCGATGGCGGTGCGGGTCCGTCGCCCCCACCCCACCGAACCGGGCCAAAATCAGGAGTATGATGTCATCGTCAGTTGTGGTCAATATGCCCTGTTCAACGAAACCAAAACACGGTTGAGACCGGCGGATGTGGATCGTCTGATCGAGCGGCTGGAGAGGGTCAGGCCCTACTTCCCGGAGTATGCGACCCAAAAAATCCTGGGGTCGTTAGCCTCGCTGTATGTGGACCCCAGCTTGGTGCAGTATGCCAACCGGCAGGGAGTATTGATCTTAGCCACGGGGGATGAATTGATGGAAGTGATAAACGAGCCGGGGCTGACTTTACGAGAGTTTTGAAACTAAACCGGTTGACCCGAACAGAGCCTCACGCCGCCAACCACCCCGCCGCCGCCTTCGCCCAATAGGTCAAAATAATATTCGCCCCGGCCCGCTTGATCGCCGTCAGGCTCTCCAGAGCGACCCGCCGCTCATCCAACCAACCCAGGCGGGCAGCGGCCTTGAGCATACTGTACTCCCCGCTGACGTTGTAAGCGGCCAGTGGCAGCTCAGGATACCGCGCCCGCGCCCGGCGGATGATGTCCAGATAGGGCAAGGCCGGTTTGACCATAATAATATCCGCCCCCTCAGCCACATCCAGGTCGATCTCCCGCATCGCTTCGTTGCCGTTGGCCGGGTCCATCTGGTAGCTGGAGCGGTCGCCAAACTGGGGCGGGCTGTCGGCGGCATCCCGGAAGGGACCGTAGAAACCGCTGGCGAACTTGGCCGAGTAGCCCATGACCGGCGTTGACGAAAAACCGGCCCCATCCAACGCCCGCCGAATAGCCCCGACCTGGCCATCCATCATCGCGCTGGGGGCCACCACATCCGCCCCAGCCTGGGCGTGGGAGACGGCCACCCGCCCCAAAATCTCCAGCGTCGGATCATTCAAAATCTGCCCCTCCTCGATGATCCCGCAATGGCCGTGATCGGTGTATTCACACATACAGACATCGGTGCTGATGACCAGATCAGCCCCGGCCGCCTGCCGCAGAGCGCGGATCGCCTGCTGGACGATACCAGCCTCGGCAAAATTCTCCCGGCCGATGGGATCCTTCGTCGCCGGCAGGCCGAACAGCATGACCGCCGGGACGCCCAACGTCAGCAACGCCTCCGCCTCCGCCGCCAAAAGGTCCACCGACAGTTGGTACACCCCCGGCATCGAGACCACCTCCCGCCGCTCGTTCCGGCCGTGGATGATAAACAGGGGGTAGATGAAATCGGCCGGGCTAAGGCTCGTCTCCCGCACCAATCCCCGCAGGGCCGGGGTTTGGCGCAAACGACGCCCCCGGACGGTCGGAAAAACATTTTGTGGCTGTGATACGTGGTTTGTCATAACAATCACCCGCTGCTAACGATATACTCCTCAAGCTGTTGGATAATAAACTCCTGTTGGGAAATGACGCTCTTGACCAGATCGCCGATGGAGATGATGCCGATCATATGATCCTCGTCGTCGATGACCGGCAGGTGGCGGATATGTTTCTCCGTCACCAACGCCAGACAACTCTCGACCGTTTGATCGGCATGGACACAGGAAACCTGTTTGGTCATCAACTCGCCGACCGGCGTCTCCAGCGACACCCCATCCCGCCCCACCGACCGCCGGGCATAATCCCGTTCCGAAAAGATACCGACCAGATCACCGCCATTCAACACCGGAACCGCCCCGATATTATACGCAGCCATTTGCTGGAGCGCCTCCCGCACGGTCGTCTCCGGCGTCACCGTGCAAACTTCATGCCCCTTGACTTTCAAAATTTGATTGACGATTGTCATCATTGACCTCCTTAAGTGTTGTTAATAACCCATCAATGGTATACGCCTCAGCGACAGCACTGACGGGAACCCCCAATTCCCTGGCCGTCCCGGCGGTCACCGGCCCGATGCAGACCACCTGCCGCCCGGCCAAAAACTGGCCCGGCTCCCGTCCCCCCAGGCAGTTGACATACCCCTGCACCGTCGACGAGCTGGTAAAGGTGACGATGTCGGCGGCGGGCGGTAGTGGTCCCCGCGCAACCGGCACAGTCCGATAACTGGCGATCTCATCGACCGCCGCGCCCCCTTCCGCCAACCCCTCGGCCAGCGTGGGCCGGGCCAGATCGGAGCGGGCCAATAAAAAGCGTTGCCCGGCCACCTCGCCCCGGGCCGCAAACGCCGCCAACACCCCCTCGGCCGTATACTCCTCCGGCACCAGGTCGGGGCTGATACCACACCGGGCCAGCGCCGCCGCCGTGGCCGGGCCGATCGCCCCGATCCGCAGCGGGGCCAAAATACGGCTGTCGAAGCCCAACGCCCTCACTCTGTCCCAAAAAGCCTCGACGCCGTTGCTGCTGGTCAGGATCAGCCAGTCGTAGGGAGAGTGGCTGGCCCGCTGCCCGGCAGCAATGCGCCGGATGGCTTCATCCAGCGGCCCGCTGTCGGCCACCGGTTCGATAGCGATGGTCGGGAAAGAGACCGGCGTGGCCCCCAGACGGCGCAGATCGGCCATAAATTCGGCGGCCTGATGGGGCGGGCGCGTGACCAGCACCCGTTTACCCAACAACGGTTGGCTATCCGGCCGGAACCAGGCCAACTGCCCGGCCAACCCGGCCACCTTGCCCACCACGACGATGGCCGGTGGGCTGATCGCCTCCTCCCGCACCGTCCGAATCAACGTATCCAGCCGGGCCGAAACCTGCCGCTGCTGGGGCAGCGTGCCGTGCTGGATGATAACCACCGGGGTGTGGGCCTTCCGGCCCGCCGCCAGCAGCCGGCCCACAATCCCCTTCAAATTATCCAGCGGCATCAAAATAACCAGCGTCTCTATCCGGGCCAGAGCCGTCCAATCGGGCCGCACCCGGGCATTTTTCGACTCCAGGCCGGTAACCACGGCGAAACTGACCCCCACCTCCCAATCGGTCAGGGGCACCCCGGCATAGGCCGGAGCGGCCAGGGCGCTGGTCACCCCCGGCACAACCTCGACCGGCACGCCCGCCTGCCGGGCCGCCGCCAACTCCTGCGTCGCCCGGCCATAGATGAAAGGATCGCCCGGCCACAGCCGGACCACCATCTTGCCGGCCCGGGCCAGCTCCACCAGCAGCGCATTGATCTCCGCCTGGGTATAATCACTCTCGCTGGGCCGGCAGCCGACATCATACCGCTCCGCCTCAGGCCGGGCCTCCCGCAACAGATGAGCCTGGCCCCGTATATCGCCAACGATAGCCGCCGCCTCCCGCAGCAAGGCCAACCCCTTAACCGTCATCAGTCCCGCATCGCCCGGACCGGTACCGACCAAATAGATAGCCCCCGTTTCATTCGTCATTGTTCATTATTTCATTCGTCATTGTTCATTATTTCATTCTTCATTCTTTACTAGGAGTTACGCGGTTCGCATCCCGAGTAGCCTTGAAAAGGCGTATCGAGGCCGC
>CAZWZZ010000731.1:0-3832 GCA_964638395.1 uncultured Caldilineaceae bacterium | reverse complement strand
TAAGTGGTAATTGGCGCTTCAACCCCTAATTACAAATTACCACTTACTAATTACCCGACAGAACTGGGTCAGTTATTAAAATCCCGTTCCTAAGTTATTGATGTACGGGTACGTTTCGTCAAAGGGCAGTATAGCAAACTATATTTTTTTCAACAAACGGGGGGGGTTCAGGATAGGGTGGCCCGTTCAAAACTTGGCCCTGTTTTACTGCCCGCCGGCCCCGTCAAACGTATCCTCATAACTCTGCCAGCCGCGCAGCCAGACCGTCTGCCCGTCGCCGTCGAAGTCGTAAGCCCCTTCGTAGATGACGTAGATGGTGTCGGCTTCCCCGGCCCAGAACATCCGCCCGTGGGCGAACTCCTGGAACGCGCCGCTGCTGTCGCGGGCTTCGGCGGTGGCCAGTCCCAGATGACCCCGCTGCTGGGCGGTTAGCTCCTCCCAGTAGACTTTGGCGAAACGGTCGCCGACTTTGTAGAAGCCACGGGGGGTGGGGCCATAGCTGTGGGCATCCATCAACGCCCGGTCGCCGAAGCGGATGTAGGCATTGGGCTTGTCGAAGAAGACGTAGATCGGGTCTACATTTTGGACGGTGTCCGTCTCGAGCCACAACATCCAGCCCCCCTGGAAGGTTTGCACGGCGGCGGCGGTGGCGTGTTCAGCTCGGCGGAAGTTGGTGAAGGGGCAGCCGAGCAGCGGGCGCACTTCGGGATGCTTCTGCCACACCTGGCCAAAGCCTCGCACCGGCGTTTCGGCACAGTTCAACGATTGCAGCCGGTTCAAAATCGCCGCCTCTTGCTCCGCCTCGCTGACTTTTTCGATGGTGGCTTCGGTGGTGGGGGTAGCGACCGCGACCGGTTCCGTGGCGACCGGCTCCGGCCGCAAATGGCCGGTGTCGATGGCGGGCAGGAGATGGATGAGCGACTGGTGGGCGATGAGATCGCCGGCCAGCCAGGCCGACTGGCCTTCGTAGTCGATTTGCAGCCAATTGCTTCCGGCGGCCCGCCCGGTGACGATCAAGGTCAGGCTGTCATCCACCCTGCCCAACACCTCGAACTCCAGGCCGGGACCACGGCGAACGTTGGCCACGGATGTGGCCTCATCGAGGCGGGTCCGCATCACTGGCAGCCCGTTGCTGCGCTCCTCGACCGCAGGCTGTTCATCCGGCAACGTTGAGGCGGTCGTGACCGCGTAATGCGCGGCGGCGGTAACGTCCGGTTCATCGACCTCGTTGAAAAGGGCCGGTTGGGCGATGGGGGCGGTGGCGACCTCTGCCGCCGTTGGACCGGCCTCGGCGGCGGGTGGTTGGCCGCTGTTGCAGGCCGTCATCAACAGGGCGGCCAGGCCGACAAATCCGACAGTCAAACTTGTTTTGATCGTTAAGACGTTCATTGAAGCAACTCCTTTCAATTCAATAATCAGTCGTCCGCCGTCGCCTCCTTCGATACCACCTCATTCTTCGGTTTACTCAGGATGCGGCGGACCACTGACAAGGGGTGATTTGTTTGAGTTGCTCTTATCTTAGCCGATTTCCGCCCCGCTTATTGGACATAAACCGCCGTACTTTCTGACCGTTACCATACGCAGTAGACCTCAATCACACCCTTCGATACAATCTCCTTCCTCGATTTACTCAGGATGCTGCGGTCTACTGATACGGAACGGTTGCTTTGCCGCGATCTTTCTCTTCATCCGCCCGGACACGTCGAGCCATCAGAAACGAAAAAGTAAGCGTTCACTCCCTCCCTCAAGGGCGGGGGGTGAACGCTTAGACGAAAAAAAGCCCCACCACTTAGTGATGGGGCTTTCCGCTATTTTTGGAATGAATAATTATTAAATAGCTATAAAATAAAGAGAAATGGTACTACAGGTTGGAAACAATGTTGCTGAAGACGTTACCAACAACCGGGCCGAGAACCAGCAGGATAGCGATTACGACGATGGCGACCAGCACCAGAATCAGGGCGTATTCGACCAAACCTTGACCTTCTTCACGGGGTAAGAATAACATGGTGTAAAGCTCCTTTCCTTGAAAATTAGTGAGCAATAGTAAAACTATTGACAGTTACTATAGTACTCTATATGACCGATTCACTCAATAGTACGACAGTACTCTGGATTGGGAATTAAATGATGCAGCGATTGATGCCTTCATTTACTAGCCATCCCCTATCAGATAATTGGCGATCAAATTGTGAATCACCTGCTCAACCGGGGCTTTGTCATCGGTGAAGATGATGGTGTCGTCAGCCGGTTGTAACTCCCAGATGCGGCTGTTGAGGGCGCGGTCGGCGACGAGGCGCAGGAGCGGATGGTCGAGGAGGGCAACGTTGGCCGGGAAATTTTCGAGGCGGGTTGGCTGTTTGGTGGCGATGACCAGGCTGTTGCCCAAGGTGCTGCCGTAGCTCGGCGCGTCGAGGACGTAGACGTTCGGGAAAGCGGTTTTCATCGTCGCCCCCAACGTCTCGACCAGGCTGTAATCGGTGGCGGTGCGCCCGGCGTTGATGGCCACGACCCCATCCTCATCGAGATGCTCATAGATTTCCCGGAAAAATTCCTGTGTGGTCAGGTGAAACGGAATGTAGGGCGGGCGATAGGCATCGACGATGATGACATCATACCTGTTGTCGGTCGTGGCCAGGAAAAAGCGGCCATCCTGGGCGTGGAGGTTGAGGTTTGGCTCGGTCATATCGAACCAGGCCTGGCCGATTTCGATGATCGCCGGGTCGATCTCGACGCCGTCGATGGGGATGGGACCGTAGATGCCGCTGTAGGCTTTGGAGACCGTCCCGGCGGCGGAGCCGATGATGAGGACATTCTCGACCTCGGCGGCGGGGTGGGGGGGATCGTTGAAATAGGGGACGATCAGGAAGTAATCCCAGACGCCATCGACCAGCGGATATTCAGGATAGCCGGGGTTGTAGGCGGAGTGGATGCCCTGCCCTTCGTTGAGAAACAGAAAGCGCCAGGTTCCGTTTTGACCGGCATCATGTTCGGTCACTTGAATGTAATTGTAGCTGGACTCAGTTTCGTAAACCAGGCCGGGGCTGGGTTTGATGGGGCCGGCCGGCCAGAGGAGGTTCATGGCGATGAGAATGAGGGGCATAGCCCCATAGGCCAGCGCCCGCTTCGGTTGGGTCAGCAGCAGGCCGCCCAGGCTAACGATAAGCAGCACAAGGGCGAAGGTGAAAAAGGTCAGGCGGGTGCCGAGGTTGGGAATTAGCAGCAGGGACGGCAAAAAAGTCCCTAACAGGCTGCCCAACGTACTAAGGGCGTAAATGGAACCGGCGGTGTGCCCTCCATGTTCGACATCCCGCAGGGCCAGGCGGATAGCGAAGGGGGAAACGGTGCCCAGCAGGGTGATCGGTACGCTGAACAGAACCAGCACGGCCACGAAGGAGCCGAGGAGGACCCCAACGCTGTAATCGACGAAACCGGCCACCGACAGCCGCAGCACCGGCGAGGAGATGAAGGGGATGAGGCCGACCAGAAAAGCGCCCCAGGCCGTAATCTGGAAGAGCGTGCTTTCGCGGGGGTCCCGGTCAGCCCAGCGGCCCCCGATGAAATACCCGACCGTCAGGTAGAGCAGCATCAGGCCGATGATGGTGGACCAGATAATCAGCGAATTGCCGAAAAAAGGGTCAAGCAGACGACTGGCCGACAGTTCGACGCCCAGCGTGGTCATCCCGGAGATGAAAACTGTGAGTAACAGATAGCCATTTCGTTGTTTCAAGCGATTGCTCCTTTGTGCGTTTCGTCGGGAGATTATAACCAGTCGGGGCGTGGTTGGCAATCGCCTGAAATGGGAAACAAAACAAAAACAAAAAGGGCGCTC
>CAZWZZ010000730.1:0-3840 GCA_964638395.1 uncultured Caldilineaceae bacterium | reverse complement strand
CAGGGGATGCCACGGTTTGAGGATCGGGCAAGCCTGGGGCTGGGAATGGAACAAAACTTGACCATCAGGATCGACCAGGCAAATATCAATCGATCCGGTTGGCGTCTCATTTTCGATACAGATTTCAAAATGTTCGTCAAAAAATTGGGAAGGGGACGCTTCCGGGGTGTCGAGCCGGTCAGGCAAGAGGACGGGGATAGCAATTTCCGTCGTTGTGGTCGGCTGCTGAGAGGCTGGGGGGAGGTCAAGGCCAATGAAAAGCTGCGCGGTATCAGCATTTAAGTCAACATCACTTTCGACAGGATGTGTCCTGTTTTCGTTAAAGCCGCTTAGTTGATAAGCCGGTCGTGGCCACGCTTGCCTGTTTAGCCCTACGCTGTTGATTATACCTTCGATCAAGCTTACCCAATAATCAAAGATAGTCCAGATGATGTTGCCGATGACCCGAATCGGCCAAGCGGCCACCAATTCCAAAATCAATGACTGTAACTGCTTACCCAACACATTATCTCCCTCTAATCGAGAAAAGAATTTGGATTTGGACGAAGTCCGCCCGTGGCCAACTTCTGATCTCTGCTTGTTATCTTAACTCATCCTCCCCTAATGATACCACAAAAGCACCGTGACAGACATAAGTACTTATGCCCTAATCCATCTTTACGTTAACTTTACGAAGGTAGGAGCAACACCCCCGGCTGCTACCCCGCCAGCCCTAACTGCCCTGTTCGCCGCTGGTGAGCCTGCACAAAGGCCAATCCGGCCACGTAACAATACCCCCCGGCATACAGCAGCAGCCACAGAATCAGCCACCACACGCCGGTGACGATGACCCAGACCAGCAGACCGACGGCGTAGAGCGCCAGCAGCAGCTCCAGCCAGACGGTCGGGTTGCGGGGCAGGGCGTAGGTACTCTGTTGCCACTGCCGGGTCTGGTCGGTCACCGCAAATTTGGGGGTACGTTTGAAGTCACTGTCGATGCGGAACAGGGCCTCGAAAACGGCCCTGCTGTTGTTGAGAGACAGGCCGGTGCCCAGCGCAATCAGCAGGGCCAGCCGTCCCAGCCGGGCCGAGAGAGGCAGGGCTTGGCGGCGCTCAACAGGACGTAGGTCCAAATCCACTCGTTGCTGTTGCCAAAGTAGGTCAGGAAGAGGTTGAAGAAGAAGAGGGTGGCCCCGGCCCCGGCCAGCGGGGTCAAGCCGCCGACCAGCAAGCCCAGCCCCATCAAAAATTCGGCCACCAGTTGGAACCCGGCAAACAGCCCCGGCAGTTGCAAGATAGTATTCTCGACGATAGATTGATAGCCGAACAACACCCCACCGCCGTGGCTAAACGCGCCCCAGTCGGGGTGGGTGAACAAATCGGTGATGCCTTGAGCCGTGTACAGCCCTTTTTGCCAATTTTCCCACCAGGTGGCCAGGATGATGACGCCCAGCGTGATGCGGAGCAGGGCCAGGGCCAGTGGGGTCCAGTTAGTTTCCTGTTCTTGAGTCATAAACGCCTCCAAGAAGGGGAAGGTTTTGATTTCAAAAGACTCCGTTTTGTCGGCAGGCAGGTCAGCCGGGGACAGCCCCCAGGGTTTGAGAGACATTTTTCTCCTTCTTTAGAAAGCATATTTCACCGTCACCCCGAAGATGTAGTAGGCCGCCAGAATCGTGCCCTTGATCGTGCCGCTGATTTTCGAGCGTCCGGCCCGGCGGGGCAGCCAACTGACCGGCACCTCGATGATGCGGGCCTGGCGGCGGGCGGCTTTGACGGTCATCTCTGTCGGCCAGCCGAAGGTCATCTCCCGCATCTCCAGCGAGTCCAACAACTCCCGGCGGATGGCCCGGTACGGCCCCAAATCGGTCAGCGGCAGACCGTACAGCGTCCGCATCAACCGGGCCATCAGCCAGTTGCCGAAGCGTTGGTGGGGCGGCATCGCGCCGGGGGCAATGTAGCCCACCTCCCGCGAGCCGATAACCAAATCGGCCTGACCCTCTCGCAGCGGTTGTAGCAGGCCCTCCATTTCAGCCGGCAGACAACTGTAGTCGCCGTCGATGAAGAGCAGCACGTCCGCCTCTCGCGCCGCGTTGACCCCGGCGGCGCAGGCATACCCGTAGCCCCGCCGGGTCTCGTGGACGACCTGCGCGCCGGCCTGTCGGGCCACCTGGGTGGTGTTGTCGGTCGAGCCGTTGTCCACGACGATCACGCCGTCAACCGGCTGGGCCAGGGTTTCGGCCACCAGCTCACCGATGACGGCGGCTTCATTGAGGGCGGGAATGATGACGGTCGTTTTCATCGATGATTTTCTGCCAAAAAACGTCTGGTATGGCCAGCTACACCATTGCGGCTCATTTGCAAATCGGCGGCCAACTGCTGCAATTCGTCGATGGTGTCCACATCGTACCAGGGTGGCAGCAGCTTGACCCGCAATCCTTCGGCCTCGGCTAAGGCCAGCGTGTCCTGTAACACGGTTGGGGTGGACATTTGTACCTCGCGCAGCAAGCGGGGTTGGGGCTGGGTCAGGCCGATGAGGTAGTAGCCGCCGTCGTGACAGGGACCAAGCACAACGTCCGCCTGGGCCAGGGCCTCAAACGCCTGGGCCACGTAGGCCACCGGCAGGGTGGGGCTGTCGCTGTTGGTGATGACGGCCTGATCGAAGCCGTTGCTCAAGCAGTGGGTCAGGATATTGTCCAGCCGCGCCCCCAGGTCGGCTCCCTGCTGGGGCAGCAGCTCGAAATCGGGCGCTAACTGTCGGAAATAGCCCCTGGCTGTCGGCGGCCAATAATTGATGGCCCGCCTCACCTGGGGCACGCGCCGGGCGATGTCGAGCATATCCCGCAGAAAGGATTCATATAGCGCCGCCGCAGCCTGGGCCGAAAAGGGGGGATTGAGCCGGGTTTTAGTCTGGCCGGCCGCCGGTCGTTTGGCGATGACCAGTAAAATAGAGTTGGTTGTCATAGAAGCTCCACCCGGAAGCTTGGAGATTAGCCTCAGGTAAAAGTTTGGCGCGAGTCGCCATCCGAGCCGGTCAGGGCAGACACCTGTTCCCGGATAGTGTCTACGGCGGCAGCCAGCGGGAAGATTTGGTCGCTGACCCGCATATCGAGACTACTGGGCGAGGCCAGCGGATGCCAGAAAACGCCGTCGATGGTGACCGTTACCTCCGGCACGAGCGTTTCCGAACTGACGGCTTGCCCCTCATCGGAGAAGCCCCGTTTGGCCAGGGGCCGGACGAAATGATGTTCGTCGGGAATGTTCAGCTCATCACGGCGAAAGGCGTGCAGCTTCTCCAGGTGGGCCGAGTTCGCCGGAGTTTCGGTACTGCTCAGGCGAATCTGGACGTCGTGCTGTTGCAGCCGTTTGATGCCCTCGACCGTTTTGGCCCAGGTTCCCGCGCCCCGGTAGGCGTCGTGATCTTCGGCTCGCCCCCCATCCAGGCTAATCTGTACGATGAGGTTGTCATTGGCGATGGCCCGCAGCCGCTCCAACCGCCGTCCCCGAAAGAGCATCCCGTTGCTCAAGACGGTCGTCCGCACGCTGGCCGAGGCGTAGGCTAACATCTCATAAATGTCATCGAGGATGAAAGGTTCGCCCCCGGTCAGGAAAACATCCTGAAAGCCCAGCACCACGGCCTCATCGACCAGCCGCTTGACATTCTCCAGCCCCAAGGCCCGGCGGGGCGCTTCCGGCGAGGATTCGGCCACGCAGTAGCGGCAGCGCAGGTTGCAGTCGTAGTTGGTGTAGAGCCACAGCTTCCAGGAGAAGGCCGGGGGTCGGCTCTCCGTTTGGGGGTTGATTTGTTCCAGATGGGGCGCGGATCGGCTCATAAGGTTGTTTCCGTTGGTTAGATTTTTTGGC
>CAZWZZ010000729.1:0-3848 GCA_964638395.1 uncultured Caldilineaceae bacterium | reverse complement strand
GGCGAAACCGAGGATGATTGGCTGGCCGATCTGGCCGTCGGTTGGGGCGGAGCGTATATCAAGGTCGGGGCCATCACCCAATCGGAGCGGCTGGCTAAATATAACCGCTTGCTGGCCATCGAGCAGATGACCGGTTTCCCCATCGCCGGTTAAATCCTTATGCCTGTGAGCTACTCGGAGTGCGGCAAAAAATCATCCTTCGATACACCTCCGGCACTCAGGATAATTTTTTGCCGCAAGGGAGCAGCTTGAATCAGAAAAATCCAGGAAGACATTTTCATTGACTGACACAACGTCACCGGTCAGCCGGACATCCCGGCTGACCGCCTTTTTTGGTATTAGCGCCCAATTGGTGGGCGTTCTGTTTTTATCCCGCATGACCATCGACATCGGCACCCGGATGGTCTACCCCTTCATTCCGCAATATGCCGAGGGATTGGGTCTGAGCATCGTCGGCTTTAGCTGGCTGCTGTCGCTGCGGGCCGTAGCTGGGCTGATTGGCCCGCTGTTCGGCATCCTGGCCGACCGGTATGGGCGGCGACGGCTGATGGCCACCGGCCTGCTCTGCCAAAGCGTGGGCACGCTGGGCCTGGTTTTTTCGCAGCAGTGGTGGGCCGCCGGGCCGATGCTTATTTTCGGCCTGAGCCTGACCGCCTTTATCCCGGCCCAACAGGCTTACGTCAGCGATCAGGTTCCCTACGCCAAGCGGGGCCGCTCGCTGGCCGCTATCGAATTTTCGTGGGCGGCCACCGGGATCGTCATGCTACCGCTCATCGGCTGGATCATCGAGCGTTTTGGGTGGCAAACGTCGTTTGGATTGGTCGGGCTGCTGAGTTTTAGTAGCGCCGTGCTGGTTTGGCTGATGCTGCCGAAAGCGGAACATCACACCCGGAGCGCCTTTAGCTGGTCCGACACGCTGGAGGTGTTGCTCAAACCCGGCGTCCTGGCCGCCGTCGGCGTGTCGTTGCTGCTGTTCGTGGCCGTGACCTGTTTTTCGACGCTGTGGGGCATCTGGCTCAGTGAGGATTTTGATTTGCGGGCGGCTTCGTTGGGGCTGGTGGCCACCGTCATCGGCCTGGCCGAGCTGGGCGGCTCCGGCTCCTCCAGCCTCTTCATCGACCGCATCGGCAAGCGGCGGGGCAGTCAACTGGGCCTGTTGATGACCGCCGCAGCCTTCCTGCTGCTGATGGCCACTCAAACCTCACTCCTGCTGGCCATCGCTGGGCTGTTCATCATCGGCCTGACTATCGAATTCAGCATCGTGTCGCTGATCCCCCTCTACTCGGAGCAAGCTCCGGCAGCGCGGGGCATGGTTTTCTCCCTGGCAGCCTGGGGCGCGGCCATCGGTATCCTCAGCGGCTCGCCCCTGACGGCGGAGTTGTGGACCCGCTTCGGGATGGAGGCCGTCTGTGGCATCAGCGCCGGTTGTCTGGTGTTAGCGGCGGGGTTGGTTCACCAATTTTTGCCGGAACATTCCTGATAGATATCCAGATCGGAGCAGTTTCAAAAACTGCTCCGATCTAAAACTGCTCCGATCTAAAACTACTCCAATCTCCAAATCACTCTTATCTCGGCTGGAAGCGCATAAAAAACCAGGCGCGATTCTCAGCATCCATCTGGAGCGGGTAGCTCTCGGTGACTTGGGTGCCGTCCGGCGTTTCCAGATGGAACATCCACGTTCCGGTGACGTAGTTGCTGATCGGCTCAAATTTGGTGTTGCCGCTCTTGACAACCTCGGCGGGGGGAGTGTAGCCGGTCTGTTCCGGCGCAGATGGCTCCGATTTGGTGACGACGCCGTTCGGATCAACCCCAACCACACGCAGGCCGGGAATCCAGCCGCCGTTATGATCCTGAATAGCGACCATAATCGACAAAATATTGGCCTGGGATGGTGATGAGAACATCTCGGCCAACTGGTAATCGTAGGAGGGGGCCGGAGTATCGGTGGGGCCGGGCGTGTTGGTCGGCGGCGGCGGCGGGGCCGGTGAGTTCGTCGGCGTAATCGTCGGCGTGTCGGTCGGGGGCGGCGTGGGCGTGTCAGTTGGCGCGGGCGGCGTGGGCGTCTCGGTCGGGAAGGGGGTCAGGGTCGGCGTCGAGGTCAGCGTCGGGGTGTCGGTCGCTTCGGCGGTGGCCGTAAATGTGGGGCGGGGCGTACCCTCCACCACCTCTTCCGTCACCTCAGCCGCCGCCACGACGCGGTCAAGTGGGGAGGCCAAGACACAGCCAGATGTTAATAGGGGAATAAAGAGCAGAACCAGCAATGAATATTTCATATGTATCTTTTCAAAAAGTCGAGAGTAGAAGCGAAGCCCCCAACTCACGAGGAACTATAAATCTCCATCTTCTTCAAATCAATCATGGCTCCCACCCGCATCAAAAAATCGAAGCCAATTATCCCTTCCAACATAAATCCATAATCCATTGACCCGACCTCAATCTCAAAATTTTCTACTCGAAGCTCGCCCAACGTCAACGACTCAACCTGCTTGGTGAATACAAATTCCGACCCACCGACTCCACGTATCCGGTGTACAATATCATCTCGCTCTAATTTCAATCCGATTTCCAATACTTTATCAGCCGAAAATACCGAACTGGCTGAACCTGTATCAAGCAGAACCTTTTCCAGTTCTACTTTCCGATTATAATGAGATAAGGTTAAACCCACGTAAGGTAGACCATCCTCCAAACGGACTCTCATTATAATCCTCGGATACCCAACCAGCGCCGTTCTGTAATTTCCAACTCCTGCCGATCTGTATGAAAAACATACAATTCCCGGTCTGGGGCCTGTTTATGCAGTTGCGTATAACTACGCATCGCTTCAACAGAGTCAGGATAGGTGCCAATTACTGAAATCTCGTCAAGGATTCTTTTATCCTTTTCAGAATGGGCTTTGATCGCTTCGATGAGAAGCCATTGGTGGGGATAATGAATACGGATTTCTTGCCACTGCATCTGTTAACCTCAATCCACTTGTTCGGGGCTAAGGTGTGAGCCGGTAGCTACGTAATCATCCGGCTTCTTGACCAAAAACGGCCCCATCACCAACTGGTCGATGTCGGAGGCGGCGAAGGTGTTGAGCGCCTCTTGAGGGGTGGTCACAATCGGCTCGCCGCGCAGGTTGTAGGAGGTGTTGAGCAACACCGGCACGCCGGTGGCCTCGTCGAATTTCTTGATGAGGTTGTAGTAGCCGGAGTTCCACTCCTCGCGGACGCTTTGCAGGCGTCCGGTTCCATTGTGACAGACGGCCTGAATTTTGTCCCACTTATCCTCTGGGATCTCAGACACCATCAGCATATAGCGGGGCGGGTACTGTTTGTCCAGATTGGGCGTGGTGAAATATTCGTGCGCCCGCTCCTCGATGACGACCGGGGCGAAGGGGCGAAATGGTTCCCGGAATTTGATCTTGGTGTTGACGATCTCCTTCATCTCATCCCGGCGGGGGTCGGCGATGATCGACCGGTGGCCCAGCGCCCGTGGTCCCCACTCGAAGCGGCCCCGATACCAGCTTATGACTTTGTTTTGGAGCAGCGTATCGACCGCCTGATCGAGCAGCCTGTCATCATCATCGAACTCCTCATACTGAAAACCGGAGGCTTTGATGGCTTTGACCATCTCTCCTTCCGGGTAGGCCGCGCCCCAGTAGGCGTGTTCCATCGTGAATTTGCGGGGATGGCCGAAGATGACGTGGTAGGCATACAGCGCCGCGCCGATGGCCCCGCCCGCATCCCCGGCGGCCGGTTGGATGAAGACGTTCTCGAACGGTCCCTCCCGGATAACCCGGCCATTGGCCACACTGTTGAGGGCCACCCCCCCGGCCATGACCAGATTCTGCGAGCCGCTTG
>CAZWZZ010000728.1:0-3855 GCA_964638395.1 uncultured Caldilineaceae bacterium | reverse complement strand
TGAGATTTTTTGTGGTGAGGGCATCCCTATGCCCGCTCCCGCATTGGGATGCGGTTGCTACCTCACAAAAGCTCAAAGAACCGACGATTCTTAGGATGAATGTCACTAAAATCTAGTGACATTCGTCACTACCTGCCCCTCCTTTAACAATGATATAATTTATAGGCCAATAATTCAATGCTCGTTGAAGTATAGCATATATTTTTTTGGCTAGATAATTCAATGTTCATTGAAATAAAACCGACAGATAAGGAGAATATTGGATGGTTAAAGAGCGAATAATCGGCGCTGACCAAAATCTGGAAGAGGTAGCGACCTTGTGCAAAGCCCTGGCCGACCCCAACCGGCTTCGTATTTTGGATACGTTGATGCAGGGTGTCTCTTGCAACGGCGAGTTGAATGAGATGCTGGGGTTGCCGTCCAACCTGCTCTCCCACCATTTGCGGGTATTGAAGAAAGCCGGCTTGATTACCAGCCGCCGTGACACCGTCGATGGCCGCTGGATATACTACGCCGTCGATCCGGCAGCGGTCACGCGCTGGCGGGCCTGGTTCGGCGGGTTTCTCGATCCGGCCCGGATTCAGCCTCGCTGTCTGTGTGGGCCGGAGGGGCAGTTAGCTACCGTTGTGTAATTTAAGGAGAAACAATGAAACTATCATCTGAACCCTCAGTCAATCACGCACCCGGCCTGGGGTTGCGGCGCTGGCTCCAGACGACAAACACCACCCTGCGGCCATACCTGGCCCGCTGGCAGAGCGATTGGAAATGGTTGACGGCGATTATGGCCCTCTTTCTCATCCTCTTCTATATGCCGCTTGGCAGCCGCCGTTTCGACAACGCGGTGATGGAAGGGTTGTACCTGGCCCAGGATTACGCCAGAGAACACGTCCTCCTGTGTCTTATCCCGGCCTTCTTCATTGCCGGGGGCATCAGCGTCTTCATCAGCCAGGCCTCGGTGATGAAATATCTGGGGGCTAATGCGCCGAAAGCGCTGGCCTACGGCGTGGCCTCGGTCTCCGGCACGATTTTGGCCGTCTGCTCCTGCACGGTGCTGCCCCTCTTTGCCGGAATTTATCGGATGGGCGCGGGTCTCGGCCCGGCGGTAGCTTTTCTCTACTCCGGCCCGGCCATCAACGTGCTGGCTATTGTCTTGACGGCCAGCGTCCTGGGGCCAACGTTGGGCCTGGCCCGGGCTGTGGGCGCGATTGGCTTCAGCCTGGTCATCGGCCTGCTGATGCACCTCCTTTTCATCCAAGAAGAGCGGGAAAAGAGCCGTCGCCAGGCGACCCTGCCGGAGCCGGAGGTCAGCCGTCCTCTGTGGCAAAATGGCTTTTATTTCGCGGCGATGGTGGCCATTCTGCTCTTTGCCAATTGGGGCAAACCGCAAGAATCAGGCACGGTGTGGGCGGCTATTTATGACAGCCGGTGGCTCGTGACCGCGACGTTTGGCCTGCTATTGGCTGTCATCCTGGTCCGCTGGTTCGGTCTGCGCTGGGGAGAAATGGCGGCGCTCGTGACGATTACCGGGCTGACCGCGCTACTCGTGCCTTACCAGCCGACCCTGCCCTTTGTCGTGGGGCTGGTCGGCCTGGCCCTGCTCATCAATCGCAGCGGTGACCGGCCCGAAGATGAGGCCCTGAACGACTGGTGGCAGCAAACCTGGGGCTTCGCCAAGCAGATTTTGCCTCTCCTCTTCTGGGGCGTCCTGATTTCCGGCTTCTTACTCGGTCGGCCCGGCCACGAAGGAATCATCCCGTCGGAATGGGTTTACTGGGCCGTCGGCGGCAATTCGTTAGGGGCGAACTTTGTGGCCTCGTTCCTGGGCGCGTTTATGTATTTCGCCACGCTGACCGAGGTGCCGATTTTACAGGGCTTGCTCGGCAATGGAATGGGCCAGGGACCGGCGCTGGCCCTGCTGCTGGCCGGCCCCGCCCTCAGCTTGCCCAATATGCTGGTCATTCGCAGTGTGCTGGGGACGCAAAAGACGGCGGTGTTTGTGGTATTGGTCGTAGTGATGGCCACGGTTAGCGGTGTCACCTACGGCACCTTGGTTGGATAAATTGTGACTATAGTTAGGAGAATTTACGCATGAAAAAATTACAAATTCTGGGAACCGGTTGTGCCAAATGTCAAAAATTGTCGGCTCAAACCGAAGCGGCGGCTCAGGCGGCCGGTATCGAGTATCAACTGGAAAAAGTGACCGACATCAATGAAATTACCGGTTTTGGGGTGATGATGACCCCGGCCTTAGCCATTGATGGTGAAGTCAAGGTCACCGGAAAAGTGCCGTCGGTCGAGGAAATCAAGGGGTTGCTGAGTTAGGCTTTCCTTCCCTCCCTACGTCACTCCAGAGCTGCCAGGTTTCTCAAACCTGGCAGCTCTTTTTACGTGAAGCTGCTGACTAATTACGCATAATGGGTTTATTGAAAATGAATCGACATTTTAACAATATCGTTGTATAGTATGGCCCGACCAAAATCAATGGGAGGTTATCATTTATGAGCCGAACCGCAGGGGTAAAAATGCGGCAGGTGGTGGATTGGAGCGCGGCGCTCTGGGCCGGGTTGGTGGCCAGTACCATTTTTCTGCTGCTCAATCTCTTTTTCGTACCCGCCCTCGTCGGCGGCAACGGTTGGATTACGCTGCGTTATACCGCCTCGCTGGTGATGGGCAGCGGGGTGTTGCCACCCCCGGCTACGTTTGACGCAGGCGTGTTGATTGTGGCCCTGTTGACCCACTATGTTCTGTCGATAGCCCTATCACTCCTCCTGGCCTTTATCATCCATCGCTGGGGGTTGATTGTTGGGTTTGTTGGGGGAGCGCTGTTTGGGCTGGCTCTCTATTTCATCCATTTTTACACCGTCACCCTGCTCTTCCCCTGGTTCTTTGCCGTGCGGAGCCTGCCCTTGCTCCTCAGCTATGCCATTTTTGGCGCGGTCGCCGGGGGGATTTACGAAACGTTGGAAGTCGAGGAATTCGTTCCGGTGGAGTAGCCGGGGGCAGTTATCAAATACCTATCAACGAAAACAGTAGGCGTTACGTAATTCTACACTATCACATTAGCGGGGGGAAAGACCGCTCCAACGCCAGATTAAGTTAATGTGACATTGTCGAAATAACCTCTAAACAGGAGAGATTTGCTAATGTCGAGACGAGTTCGCGCTTTGCCGGTAGCCGGGCGCAGCAACGGCCTGATGCGGTTAGGGATGGCCGTCGTCGTGGCGGCGATTGCCCTCTGTTCCTTTTTCGGTTCCCGTGTCTACAACCCCATCACCGGGGAGGATCAATACATCAGCTTGACGCCGGAGCAGGAGATTGCGATGGGCTTGCAGGCCGCCCCGGAGATGATGAGGCAGCACGGCGGTTTGCTGCCGGAGCAGGCGGCCCAGGATTTGGTGGATCAGGTCGGCAACCGTCTGGTGGAGAATAGCGCCGCCGCCGATACCGAGTGGCGCTTCGAGTTTCACCTGCTCCGTGACCCGGAAACGATCAACGCCTTCGCCCTGCCCGGCGGTCAGGTCTTCATCACCGATGCCCTGTTTGATCGCCTGCAAACGGAGGGGCAACTGGCCGGGGTGTTGGGCCATGAAATCGGCCACGTCGTCGCCCGCCACGGGGCGCAGCGCATCGCCAAATCGGAGTTGACCCAAGGATTAGTCGGTGCGGTCGTGGTGGCTTCAACCGACCCCGACGATCCCGGCAGCGGTGAAAGCGCTGCCCGAATCGCCGCCCTGGTGGGGCAGTTGGTCAACATGAAATATGGGCGGGAGGATGAGCTACAGTCGGATCAATTGGGGGTACGCATTATGGCCGATGCCGGGTATGACCCGCGAGCGATGATCGGCGTCATGCAGA
>CAZWZZ010000727.1:0-3856 GCA_964638395.1 uncultured Caldilineaceae bacterium | reverse complement strand
TTTCATTCGTTCCTTTCCTAATTCGTTGTAGTGTTTTTGTTCAAGATGTACGTGCCCCCTACAGATTTTGTTATTTTATCTGCGTTTATCTGTGCAAATCAGCAGGATCAGCGTTCTATTTTTAAACTCGTTACCCGACAAACCTTCCTGGAAGCTCGATTTCAGGCCGGAGTCGCTTTATAATCCAAGAATTTTGGCCTCAACATAGCTTCCAGGAAGGTGAATCTACCCAAATGTCGGGTAGCGAGTTTTTAAATAGAGTTTGCCCCTTTTTGATGTTCGCTCAGTATAACCTCCGACGCTGGTTGCAACCCAGCTTGGAGCGCAAGAAGTTGGATCTACTGAGGCAGGAAAACCGTTATGCGAGCTAGAGAGAACCCCTTTGCCAGTGACCGGCTCCACCAACTGCCCTATCGTCTCCGGGGGCTGACCTGGTCGGCTCTCCGAGACCGGCTGGAAGCCCTCCAATATCGGGCGGCCATTGTCGGGCCTTACGGCTCCGGCAAGAGCCGCCTGTTGGGGGAGTTGGAGTCCCGGTTGGCTGATAACCCCTTCACCATTAAACGGCTGCGCCTGAGCAACGACGTGCGTGCCTTTCCCCGAGGCTTCGTGCGCCGCTTCCTGCAAGACCTCAGCCCGACCGATCTGATTTTGTTCGACGAGGCCAACCAACTGAACCCCTTCACCTGGGCCTACTTCAAATGGCGAAGCCACCGGGCCGGGGGCTTGATTATCACCTCCCACCGGCCGGGCCTGCTGCCGACCCTGACCACCTGCGCCGTCACCCTTGACCTGTTGGCCGACCTCGTTACCGAGTTGCTGGGCGAAGCACCGCCGCCTGATCTCAAACCGCGCCTCATTCGTCTGCATCATCGCCATCGGGGCAATTTACATCTGATTTTGGGGGACCTGTATGAGTGGTATGCCGTTAAGGAATGAGGCGTCAATAACTTGTGTATTTCAAGTCAAGGAGGGACGGACACCTCATAAGTTTCGTGCCAGGGATTGGCTAAAATTAGACAAACCGGAACCACGGGACAAGGAGAACAGGCCCTCTGGTTTTGGGAAAATTTTGGCAAAGAGATGGTCGGCGGGCTGGGCAAATCGGCTAGAGGCGGAGATTATCTCAACAGCGCAGTCAAGGTATCGTTGGCATCGGCCAGCCGTTGGCTCTGTAAATGGACCATAAATTTGTGGAAGGCTGTGGTCAAATGGGGGGCTGTGGCTTCGATCTCCGCCAGACGTTCGAGCGATAGATAGAAAACCGAGCCGGGGTGGGTGACGATGACCGAGGCTGAGGCCGGGGTGCCCAGATAAAAGCCCATCTCGCCCACAACCGTGCCCGCGCCCATCGTCCGCAGCCGCACGCTGCGCCCCTCCGCCGTTTCCATCCGCACCGTCACCTGACCCGTTTCGATGAAATAGAGACCGGTCGGGGTTTCCCCCTGCCGCATCAAATAATCCCCCTGCTCGACCGCTCTTTGCGCCAGATAGGGGCGCAGGGCCGCCAGCAGATCGGCCTCCGGCGGAGTGTGGCGCTCATCAGCCGGGACCAGCTCATCAAACAGGGTAGACAGTTTGTCCGATTGGGCCAGCAACCCTTTGAGGTTCCGTTTGGCGGCCCGCGATGTGGGCGACAGCCCCACCTCGTCAAACCGCTGCATGAGTTGGGCCTCGCACCATTCCAGGCCGTGATCCAGGTCGGGAAAAATTCGCCACGCCGTTTCATCTGCCGCGCTAAACACCTCCCGCGCCAGTTGATGTTTGATCGGCGCAGAGAGGTGGGTGAAGACCAAGCGTATATGCTGGGCTTCGGCTACCTGTTTGATTTTGACAAAACTGAGAGCCGCCGAGGCATCGAGGCCGCTGACCTGGCGGAAATCGAACAGGATGAAGTGGGGCGCTAACCGCTCAGAATCGGCCAACCGCTGGCGCACCTGTTCCAGCAGCCGGTTAGCCGTGCCGAAGAAGATAAAGCCCTGCAATTCCAGGATGTAGAGCCGCTCCCCCCGCTCTTTCAAAAGCTGTCGGTAGAGGGCCGGCCGGACCACCTTGCTGTAACTATTGGCCCCCGACAGCGTGTGTTTGACCACATCGACCCGGCTGTAAGTGACCACAAAGAGGATCACCGCCAGGACGATGCCGACGATGACCCCCTCTAAAAAGCCGACCAGCATCACCACCAGCAGAATGGTGATGATAATCAGGTAATCGCTCCGGGAGAATTTGAACCAGGCCTGGTATACCCATTCGATTAAAAACTCCAGCCCCATAAACAGCAGGAGGCCACCTAGCACAACTTTAGGAGCTATGGAGAGAGCCGACGCGCCGACCACCAGGATGATCCCGGCAAAAAGGGCCACCGTTAGCCCCACCAGGCGACTATCGGCCCCTATTTTATAGCCCAGCGTGGTGGAGCTGATGCCCACATAGCCGGGGATACCGGCCCCCAGCCCGGCCACCATATTGGCGATGCCGGTCGCCCGCAACTCCCGGTTCAGGTCAATATCCCGCTCCACCGCCAACTCGATGACGCTGGCATTGAGCAAAAGGCTGATGATGCTGATCAGCAGGATGGTGGCGATGCTGCCGGATTGCCCCAAAATAACGGCCCAGTTGACCTGCCCCAGATCCGCCGGGCGGAGGGGCTGCCACAGGCCGCCCTCGGGAAAAGGCCCCATCAGCCAACCCTGAGCGCTGGCTTCGGCCAGCGAGCCGCCGGAGGTCCACAGAATCAGATAAAACAGGCCGGTGGCGGCCAGGATCAGGCCGGGCAGGGTTAAAAAGTGACTAAACCGGGGCAGGATGACGGCCAACAGGATGGCCAGGCCCACGCCCGGCAGCCACCGCAGCACCATCTCCGGCCCAAGCAGGGTCGGGAGATTGGCCACAGTCGGCGAAATGTCGGTCATGACCGTGATCGCTCCCAAAACGAAGAGCCAGCCCGTTCCGGCCGTAAAGCCACCCACCACCGGATAGGGGATAAACCGGATCAGGCGACCCAAATTGAAGAGGCCCAAAGCCAGATAGAAGGCCCCGGTCAGGAGGGTGGTCAGGCCCAGGGCGGCCAGGATGGTCAGAAAAAGTTCGTTCGGGGTGGCCGTCGCCGGCATCGTCGCGGCGATGGTGGCAGCGACCAGGGCCAAAATGATGGCTGGTGTATCTTGAGAGGCCGCGACGTTGCCCCGCAACGAACTGAGGCAGGCCACCAGACCGGTCAGGACCATCGTGCTAAACAGGGCCAGGCCAATGCCAGCGGAAACGAACGGTGACAAATCCCCGGCAAAGATGAGGGCGGCAAAGGAGATGGCAAACAACACTTCCAAAACCCCGGCCACCAGGCCCGCCGTCAGGCTGGGTAGCAGCCGCTCAAGCTGCACTTCCCGGAGGAGGTGGGAGACAAAGCCCTCCTCCTCTGTTGTTCCTAATGCTGGTTGTGTCATAAATTGATTGTTTGATTGATTGATTTTTTCTTTAACTGTAAGGGTCAACAACATTTTGTGCAACCTAAACACTACAACGGATGGAGAAAACAGCGGATTTCGGGCTTTTTCTATCCGTTTCTTTCCTAATCCGATGTAGTGTTGTTGTTCAAGATGTGTTTGCCCATTACAGATTTTTTCTTTAACTGGTCACGATGCCGGGGCGATACCATCGGTTTAATTATGTAAAATGATTATGTCCTCTGAAATCGCGTCTACCCGCCGTCCCCCCGGCGATGAACCCTTCGACAAGCTCAGGACAGGCTCCCCGAGCTACCCCTTCGGCAGCACCGGATGAGTCCGGTTTTTCTTTGAAACCCCTAGGAGTTACGCAGTTGAGCGACAAACGCATCCTGAGTAGGCGGTAGCCGTAT
>CAZWZZ010000726.1:0-3857 GCA_964638395.1 uncultured Caldilineaceae bacterium | reverse complement strand
TTGTTTCCGGCTCGAGCAACTCTATCCTTGCGACCCACTTTGGACCTTTTCTCGCCAATATTCCAACACCCGCTCCAGACTCTTCTCAAAGGTATAGGTTGGGTCCCAGCCGGTTTGTCGCCGCAACTTGCTGTTGTCGGCATAAATAATCGACACATCGGAGGGACGTAGCCGCTCGGCATCTTGTTGAACGTCGATGTCAACGGTGCTGTAACCAAGCAAAACATCCAGCAGATATTGAATAGAATGAGCCTGGCCGGTGCCGACGTTATAGGCTTCACCGGGTTGGCCGTGGGTCATCAATAGAGCATAGGCGCGAGTGACATCGTGAACGTCAGTGAAATCTCTCTCTGCTTCCAGATTACCCACCTTTATAACCGGCTCCTTCAAGCCGACTTCGATTTCAGCGATCTGTTTAGAAAAGGAAGCCGCTACAAAGGAGTGGTTCTGACGTGGCCCAATATGGTTGAAAGCCCGCACCCGGATCACATCCAAATCGTGGCTGAGATAATATTGCAGGCCAAGCATATCCTGGGCTACTTTGCTGACGCCGTAAGGATTCTCCGGGCGAAACGGCGTACTCTCCCGAACCGGCAAATCCTCTCGACCGACGTGACCGTACACCTGGTTAGAGGCAACGACAAGTAGCCGGGCTTTCGACTCTTGTTGGACCATTGCCTGCAAAATATTGAGCTGGGGCCGAATATTATTTTCTATCGTGGCCCACGGGTCGGCCCAGGCCGTTGGCACAAAGGCTTGTCCGGCCAGGTGGTAGATAGCATCGGGCCGAAGATCGCTCAAGAGGTTGTCCACCACCGTCGGATCACGCAAATCGGTGGTAAAGGGCACGATTTCTTGGGTGAGATGCTCTAGCCCGTGCCGCCGCCAGCGGGACACCCCAAACACCTCATCCCCCTGATCCAACAAAATCTGGGCCAGGGTTCCCCCTGCAAAGCCGGTAATACCGGTGATTAATGCCCGCACCTGTCTCTCCTTCATCCATAAAATCTGCGTCGCCGAACAAGAGGGCCATTATAGTCCACTTCAATGTCAGTCGCAAAGCCGCTCTTTTGAATGATAGGTGGGGTACAAAAGTAGGGGGTGGGAGACCATCCCTATATATAGGGGCATCATGTTGACATAACACAATATCTGAGTAGAAGGTTTTGAAAAATTCCGCTATTTTGCCCCAACACCCGCCACCAAGTCTACATAACCTTAAAAATTTAACATATGGACTGGACAGGTGGGGGAAAGTGGTTTATAATGTGGTACATTGTGGGGCAAAGTGGTGCAAAGTGGGCTTTAGAACACTTGTTCTGGTTCGCCAGTGGGGGATAGCGCCCCACCGCCACGCATAGGTACGTTGAGATGTTCCTTGGCGAATTTGAACACACAATTGATGATAAAGGCCGGTTAACCATCCCTGCCAAGTTCCGACCGGAGCTAGAAGGCGGACTGGTGGTCACGCGCGGGCTGGATGGCTGTTTGTGGGCCTACAGCCGGGCCGAGTGGGAAATCCTGGCCGAGAAGATCGCCAAAATGCCGACGACCAACCCTGCCGCCCGCAACTTTGCCCGCTTTATGTTTTCCAGCGCCTTTGATTCGGTCCCAGACCGGCAAGGGCGGGTGATTATCCCCCAAAATCTGCGCGACTACGCCGGAATCGAGAATGAGTCTGTGGTCATCGGCGTGATGAACCGGGTCGAAATCTGGAAACCGGAAAAATGGTCGGAGGTGGTCAATGCCGTTGAGGAAGACCCCGAAGCCATCGTCGCCCAACTACAGGATTTGGGGATTTAATAATACAACTACCGGTCATTTTGACTTATGCACGAACCGGTTCTTTTAAAAGAAACAATCAACTTCCTCCAGCCCCGACCCGGCGGTATTTACATTGATGGTACGGTTGGGGCGGGAGGGCACGCCGCCGCTCTGTTGGAAGCCTCGGCCCCGGATGGTCAGTTGTTCGGCTTCGACCGGGATGAGCGAGCCTTGACCATTGCCTACGAGCGACTGAGCCATTTTGGGGAGCGGGTGCGGCTGTTCCAGACCAACTTCGATCAGTTGGGGCGGGTGGCCGAGATGTACCATCTGCCCCGGGCCGACGGTATTCTGCTCGATCTGGGGGTGTCGTCGATGCAACTGGATGAGGCGGCCCGTGGCTTTTCCTTTCAGGCCGAGGCCCCGCTCGATATGCGGATGGATCAAAGCAGCGGCCAGACCGCCGCCGATCTGGTCAATAATTTGCCAGAAGAGGAACTGGCCAACGTAATTTACAACTATGGAGAAGAACGGCGCAGCCGTCGCATTGCCAAAGTTATCGTGGCGGCCCGGCCGGTTGAAAGCACAAAGGCCCTGGCCGAGTTGATTGCCAGCGCCATACCAACGGGGGGAGGTACCCGCAAGCGTCAGAGTAAGCCCAGGATTCATCCGGCCACTCGAACCTTTCAGGCCCTTCGCATTGCTGTCAACGACGAATTAGGGGCGCTAGAGCGCACCTTGCCCCAGGCGATTGAGCAGCTCAAGCCAGGGGGCCGCCTGGCCGTTATCAGCTTCCATTCCCTCGAAGATCGCATTGTTAAACAATATTTCAAACAAGAGGCCCGGGATTGTATTTGCCCTCCGGAACAGATCATCTGCACGTGTAAGCATAAGGCTACCGTGAAAATTTTGACAAAAAGGCCGCTGACGGCGACCGCGAACGAAATAGATCGTAATCCTCGCGCCCGCAGCGCCAAACTGCGGGTTGCTGAGTTAATAAAAGGATAATTTTATGTCAAGTAACACCATGATTAGCTGGCGACCGGAAAGCGTCATTCGCCGTTTGCCGTGGCAATTGGATAGCCGCAGCGCGTTGGGCTTTATCCTGATGCTGTTGACGTTCAGCTTGATTGGGTGGCTCTATTTGACTCAGGCCAGCGCGGTCACCACCACTACCTACCGTATCGACGAATTACGACTGGAGCTGGATCGGGTCAATAATCAAAATGCAACCATCGCTCTCGATATTGCCCGGTTGGAATCTCTGTCCCACATCGAACAGCGGGCGCTGGAGTTAGGGCTGCGCCCGGCCAAGGAGGTTCGTTATTTAGTGGTGAGTAATTATCCACTCTCTCACGAGGAGGAGCTTCTCTCATACAGTGTGGAGCGTCAGGATATCCACGGGACGGAGACAGGTCATGTTGAATTTAACCTGTCCAACTGGTGGATTAACACGTTAGATGATGTCACGGCCTGGTTAGCCAAGTAAGTAGAGATATTCATTCAATGCAAACACCGGAACAGGCAAAATACAGAATTTATACGGTCATGGCCGTGATGTGCGCTGCCGGGCTGGTGCTGGTTGGACAGTTGGTACGCTGGCAGATCATCGAGCATCATCAATTTCTGGCCCTGGCCGAAGCGGAACATCAGGATGAGCTGGTCATTCCGCCCCACCGAGGCCAAATTCGGGATCGGGTCGGCTATCTGCTGGCTGGCGATATTGTCGAATATGACATCTCGGTCAGCCCTAAAATTATTAGCAACCCCCAGAAAACGGCGGATCGGCTGGCGGAGGTGTTGGAGCTACCCCGCGAAGAGCTGCTGGCGGCCTTAACCAGCACCACGCCCTGGGTTCCGGTAGCCTACGGCGTGCCGCAAGCGGTCGGTCAAACGTTAGCCGAATGGGACATCGTCGGCGTCCAGGTCGAGCCACACACCCGGCGGGTCTATCCCGAAGGCCCGATAACGGCCCATCTGTTGGGATTTGTGAATGACAACGGCAATGGCTTTTATGGCATCGAAGGCTATTACCACAATTTATTGAAAGGTCAGCCGGGGCTACAGGCCGGCGAGCATAGCCCCTTCGGCGA
>CAZWZZ010000725.1:0-3861 GCA_964638395.1 uncultured Caldilineaceae bacterium | reverse complement strand
AGGGCAAGGCGTAAAGTTGTCATTATCTTGCTCCAAGATGTCATAGGGGCGCACGCCTAGCCATGCGCCCCAACAATTTTAGCGATTCCCATTGATGGAGATTAAGGGATTGGAGATAAGGCGATTGAAGCAATCTCCCAATCTCTCAATCTCTAATCTCCAGATGAAATCGGGAACTTTCAGGGATTTCTTGCTCGTTGCTAACTGGAAAATGACAGAGAGGGTGAGTAGTTACAGCCGCGCTTCGTGGGCCAGGATGATGGCTTCGGCGACCTCTTTCATTGGCTTGCGCGTGTTCATGCTCATCTTTTGGATTTTGCGGAAGGCTTCTTGCTCATCCATTTCCTGGTTATCCATCAAGATACCTTTGGCCCGTTCCACCAGTTTGCGCGTTTCGAGCGCGTTCTGCAAGTCGGATACTTCTTGATTGACCGTCTCGAACTCCTTGAACCGGGTCAGGGCCACTTCGATAGCCGGTAGCAGATCCGACTCGCGGAAGGGCTTGACCAGATAGCCGACTACGCCGGCTTCTTTGGCGCGGTCCACCAAATCTTTTTGGCTGTGGGCCGTCAACAGGACGACCGGAGCGATTTGCTCCTCGGTCAAAATTTTGGCCGCCTGAATGCCATCCATATCGGGCATTTTGATGTCCATCAGGATAACGTCCGGCTTGAGTTCGCGGGCCAGATTCACCGCGCTCTGCCCGTCGCCCACATCCCCCACGACGAGGTAGCCCAGATTGGTCAACATCTCTTTCAAATCCATACGGACGATAGATTCGTCATCAGCTATAATGATACGTGTTCGTTCCACCCTGCTTCACCTCCGAAATTTGTTTTTGGAAATGTAATTGTCACACATAAGCCATACCCGTTGTTTTGGGCATTGTTCAACGTGATTTTTCCTTTTAAATCTCCTTCAACTAAAATTTTGACGATTTGTAACCCTAAACTCCCGGTTTTTTCCATTTGGAAGTCGCCGGGTAAGCCTCGTCCACTATCGGTCACTTTGATAATAACGTCATCTTCGCTATCTTCCAAATCAACCCGGATGACGCCTTTTTTATCATCTTCAATGCCGTGTTCGAGGGCATTTTGAAGCAATTCATTCAAAATCAAAGAGGAGGCGGTGGCTTGTCGGGCCGGTAGATGAACCGCTTTGCCAACGACCTCGAATCGAATCTCTATGTCGGGATTGACCACCCCCTGTTGCAATTGGGAAACGATGCGGTGGGCAATTTCTTTGATATTGATAACGCTAGAACTTTCATAGGACAAAAATTCGTGAATAACGGCGATGCTCAGGATACGGTTGAGCGTATCCTCCAAAACAAGCCGGGCCTCCTCCGTCTTGACCCGGCGGGTTTGCATCCGCAACAGACCGGCAATGGTCTGTAAGTTGTTTTTGACCCGGTGATGGACCTCTTTGATGAGCGCATTTTTGATCTGTAATTCCTGGCTCTGGCGGCGGCTCTGGGTAGCGTCGTGCAGGGTGATAAACATCCCATACCGTCGCTCCCGAAACGGCGTCTTAAAGGGCAACTTCTGCCAGATCGCCCACGGATATTCAATGAGAGGCAGCGCCTTCCGAATGGCCACCCGCTCGGCCTCTTGATTTTCCCGTTCGATGCAGCGCCGCTCGGCCAGGGCGGTTCGCCACACATCCTCATCATACGTATCGAGGGCCGATAGATGGCGACCGACCTGGGTATCTTTGTAACCCAGACGGCGATACAGATTGGCAGCGATGCCGCTGGCGTAACGAATGATCCCGCCATTATCGACAAAAACGATGCCGTCCTGTTCCCCAAAAGGGGTCAAATTTTCAGCCCCATTCACTTGTCCGTAGAGCAACATCCGCTGAAGATGCTGCAAGGCTCCCCGAAAAACAGCGTTGCGGAGCCGGTTACGTTCATATTCGATTAAGTTCGTGACAATGACCAGGGCGGCGATGACTCGTGGTTGGTCGCCGTTAGGATGAGATCCGACCGGAAAGGGGGGCGGGTAGTAAATGGGAAACGCCTGGCGGGCCACCGGCGCTCCTTCGGCAATGGTGCTGCGTGCATCCGTTTGATTTTGGCCGATCAACAGGGCATGCCACACCTCCTGCCGCGAGTTTCGGCCAATTACCCATCCGCGCCGGTTTTTGCTGTAGGCGTGGGCCAGCGAGTGGGGTTGGGCATGGGCCAGAATAGTCGCCTCTTTCTCCGATTTACGCCCGTATAGCAAAATATCGGCCCGGCTCAGATCGGCCACAATACCCATCTGCTGTTCAAGCGTGTGCATGAAGCCAATTTCGGCTTCTGTTAGATTTAGATAATCACGAACAACATCGTACATGGTAAGTAATTTGTAATTTTACTATGAGTTACGCAGTTGAGCGACAAAGGCATTCTGAGTAGGCGTTAACCGTATCGAAGGGTGACGTTTGTCGCGGCTGCACCCCTCGATACGCCCTGACGGGGCTATTCGGGATGCGAACCGCATAACTCCTATTTACAAAAAATAAATTTTTCTTTTGTTATTATACGGAAATGTTAATTTGATGCGAGTAAAGACAGGCTGTGTCGATGTCGATACCTACTCCCCTTGAAATTCCACTGAAAAAAAGCCTTCGGCGACGAACCATTATCCGTTGCTGAAGGCTTTCCGGCCGATTGTCAGGTTATTCTTAATTCTCTTCATCTGCTTCAGGGACATCTCCGACCCCCCGCTCCAATAACTCCGGCTGGCCGTTCAGCATCGCCTCGGCAGGCATGGGCCGTTTTCCAGCGGGTTGGACGGTCAATAGTTTAAGGTTTCCCTGTCCGGTCACGACACAGACCGCCCGATTGTGTTGGAAAACCGTGCCCGGTTTCGCCCCGTCCGGCCCCTCGACAGCAGGCAGCACCTCGGCGGCTAAAATCTTCAGCGGCCCCCGGGGGGTGGTGGTGAAGGCGCTGGGCCAGGGATAGAAGGCCCGTATCTGGCGCTCGATGACCGCGGCCGGGTCGTGCCAGTCGATCCGGCCCTCTGCTTTTTGAAGGCGAGGGGCCAATGTCACCAAATCATCATCCTGGGGTTGCGGCTCGATCTGGCCGTTGAGCCAGGCCGGCAGCGTGTCCACCAATAAATCAGCCCCTACCTCGGCCAGGCGGTTCGTCAGGACGTCGGTGGTGTGGGTCGGTTCAAGCGGCACGGCCCGTTGGCTCAGCATCGGGCCGGTATCCAGCCCCTCATCCATCTGCATAATCGTCACGCCCGTTTCGGCATCCCCGGCGCGGATGGCGGCGGCGACCGGGGCCGCCCCTCGCCAGCGGGGCAGCAGCGAGGCGTGAACGTTGATGCAACCGTGGGGCGGCAATTTCAGCACGTTTTTTCGCAAAATTTGCCCAAAGGCAGCCACAACAATTAAATCGGGTGCAAAAGCGGCCAGGTCATCAAAGGCGTCAGGGGTTTTTAACGTTTTGGGTTGCAGAATGGGAATACCGAGTTGTTCGGCCACGATTTTGACCGGGGGCGGCGTCAATTTTTTGCCCCGCCCCTTGGGTCGATCCGGTTGCGTGACCACGCCGACCACCTGCCAATCCTCATCACCGCCCGCTTCGACCAATCGTTTCAAACTGGGCACGGCAAAATGGGGCGTCCCCATAAACACAATGTTTGTCGTCAAATTACTTCCCTATGATTTACGCAACTTTTTGGTCTTTGTCACGTATAGTTAAATAAAAGTAGCAATAGCAGTCGTCATGATAACATCACCCCGGTTTAGGGTCAATTTCCTGTTTCTACATTTCTACATTCCGATTTCTACATTCCGATTTCTACTAGGAGTTACGCGGTTCGCATCCCGAGTAGCCTTGAAAAGGCGTATCGAGGGGTG
>CAZWZZ010000724.1:0-3871 GCA_964638395.1 uncultured Caldilineaceae bacterium | reverse complement strand
AGCAACTACTATCCAAAAGTGGAACCTAGAAACGAGGGCCAGCCCCAAAAATATTAGCCGGCAAAGTAATACCGGCGTGTTCAATTCGTTCATAGAACTTGGGCCGGATGCCGGTCGGCTTCAAACGACCGATGATCTTCCCATTCTCAATGCCTTGTTGTTCAAAAACAAAAATATCTGACATCACCACCACGTCACCTTCCATCCCTTGAATTTCGGTAACATTGGTCACTTTACGGCTACCATCCCGAAGGCGCTGCTGCTGCACAATCAAATCAACGGCTGAAGCAATCTGTTCTCGGATGGCCCGCACGGGGAGGTCCATCCCGGCCATCAAACACATCGTTTCCAGACGGGACAACATATCGCGGGGTGAGTTAGCGTGGGCCGTGGTCAGGCTGCCGTCGTGCCCTGTGTTCATCGCCTGGAGCATGTCCAGGGTCTCGCCACCCCGACACTCACCGACCACCACCCGGTCCGGGCGCATCCGCAGCGTGTTGATGACCAAATCCTGGATTGAAACTTCACCTTTACCTTCGATGTTGGGCGGACGCGATTCCAGGGTGACCACATGTTCCTGGCGTAGCTGTAGCTCCGCCGCGTTCTCGACGGTGATAATCCGTTCATCATCGGGGATAAAGGAGGAGAGGACGTTGAGCAGCGTGGTTTTCCCCGAACCGGTACCGCCGGACACAACGATATTCAACCGGCCAATAACACATGCTCTCAAAAATTCGGCGGTTTCCGTAGACATAGAGCCAAAGCGAACCAGGTCATCAATCGTCAAGGGATCCGCCTCGAATTTACGAATGGTCAAGGTCGGCCCATTCAAGGCCAGGGGTGGAATAATGGCATTGACCCGCGAGCCATCAGGCAAACGAGCATCGACGTAGGGCGAGCTTTCATCGATACGACGACCCAATGGCGAAACAATACGATCAATAACACGCATCACGTGTTCATCATTCTCAAACGTAATGGGGGCCCTCATCAATTTACCTTTCTTCTCGATGAAGACCTTCTCCGGGCCATTGACCATAATCTCGCTGACATCATCATCGGCCAACAAAACCTCAAGCGGCCCAAAACCAAGAATTTCAGCCACGATGGCCTCAAAGAGTCGCTCCCGCTCGGTTCGGCTCAAGATAATATTTTCTTGCGACAATATCTGCTCATACATATCTTGAATGGTGCGCCGGACCTCGTCGGTGCGGGATACATCCATCGCCGGGTCCAACTCCGAGACTAACCGATCCTGGATGCGCTCCTTCAACTCCTTGAGAGGGTCTCGGGCCGGCGCAGTGGGGACGCGCCGAATTTGGGGTTCGGCAGATTTAACCTTGCTCAAACCGGACCCGGAGCCGGATGATGAGGGCGTACTTGGCGCGGGGCCTGAACCGCCTGCATCTTGGTTTTTTGAGATACGTTTTAAGAGAGACATACCCTACCTTTTCTTTGTCTAAATTTATATAACCGTTAACTATCGACCAAAAATACCTGTCCGTACCGGCGCTTCAACCTGCTCAGTCGTCGGGTTCAGGGCTTCATTCACGGTTTTACTCAGAGCTACCGTGGCCTGGGTCAGAGCGCTATTTTTATCGCCCAACACATAGGGCACGCCCTGATTGACCGCATTGGTGACCGAGCGTTCATCCAGAGGGAGTTGACCGGCTATACTATATTTTATATTCGCTTCAATATCCTCAGCCCGAATATTGATCCGTTTGTCCGCCTTATTGAGAACGAACAGGATACGATCCCGGCTGTAATCCAACGCTTCCGTCACCTCAAAAAAGAGCTTTGCATTTTTGATCGACGGAATTTCGGGCGTGGTGACAACCATAATTTTATCAGAAGCGTCCAACACATTCAAAACAATATCATCGAGAACGCTGCTGGTATCAATAATTATAATGTCGAACATAGTTCGCAGTCGTTCCAGGACATCTGTCAACAACTTGGGGGTAACCATATCAGCTTCTTCAGGGCGGGGCGGGGCCAGGAGGGCTTTTACGCCGGAACTGTGAGAGATAAATATATCTTCGATCAACTCCCGGTCTAACTCTTGGGCGTGGGGAGCCAGGTCGGCGATGGTCCGGCTGGCATACAAATTGAGCAACACCCCCACATCGCCGAATTGCAGACTGCTATCGACGAGGGCCACTTTACCGGCAGCATTTTGTTGGAGTGCAATAGCCACATTGACGGCGATGGTGCTACAGCCCACCCCTCCTTTGGCGCTAAAGACAGAGACAATTTTACCCTCAGAAACGGGCGGAGCCTCGGCTACCGGAGCCGCCCCGCCACCGGCCGCAGGCATCGTCGGCATGGCCTTGCGCCGGCTTTCACCCAATTGATAGACACGCCGGACGCTGCTAATAAGTTCATCGCTGGAGAAGGGTTTAATCAAAAATTCCCTGGCCCCGGCCAGCATGGAGCGCCGTAGATAGTCCGACTCCCCTTGCACCGACATCATAATAATCTGGCAGAGGGGGACGTGCTGGCTAATCCTTTCGCTGGCCGTGATGCCATCGACGCCTGGCATATTGATGTCCATCAGGACGATGTCAGGCTGCAATTCAGTCGCCATATCGATGCCTGATTGTCCATCGGTAGCTGCGCCAACAACCTCTATATCCGACTCAAAGAACAGAAGTTTACGCAGGTTTTCTCGTGTTTCGGGAATATCGTCTACAATAAGGAGGCGTATTTTTTCTTGACCTTCGGAATCTGGCAAGGGTGCAATTGATCCTGACATATATCATTATCCTAAGTTAAAATTTTTTGTTATTTATTTACTCTTATTATTCATTAATTCGGGTGTAAAATCAAGCTGAGGGGGGAAAAACGGCAAATCCAATTTAAAGCCTCAAGAGGAGTTCGTAAAATTCGGCTACGAACTCCTCCTTGTCCTCTCGTTGTCCTCATTATCTTCATTGAAGACAGACAGGCTAGAAACCAATATCAGTAGATCGCAATGAGAGGCTCCGAGCCGGTCCGTGACCGGCGTCGTAGGTCACGGACCCACTCCGAGCATTTCCGCTGCGGTCGACTGAGTCTGGAAAACACATGCAACGTGTTCCACAAACGACCCGGCAAACACAACAAACTGTTAAATATCAGGGCGGAACTTATTGACCTGTATCTTGTGGCGCTTCGTCGGTCGTGGCGGCGGTTGTTTGCTCCAGTTCACCCAACGATGGTGCCATCACAAATTCGATTTTCGGCGGCACGGCAATGTTAAACCGGGTCAACATGTATTGCAACGTCACCGCTTCCGTCAAGTGATCCGCATTTTCCTCACCGGCTGCCCGGAGGGCCATCTCCGTATAAATTCCATTCTGGCGCAGCCACAACAGCACCAACGCATCCTGGGGGGTTACGGCCAGGGTGGCGATGTTTGGCAGCGGTGTCGGGGGCGGGGGCGGCGGGCCATCTTCACCCTCAGTCTCCCCCTCAGCCGGGGGCGGCACCGGCGTCGGTTCGACCCAGGGACCGACCCGAATGACCTGGGCCGACTGCACGGTTAATTGAGCGACACGTCGGGGAATTTGATCTTCTCGGGGAAAGACGATAGCCGGAATATCGCCGCCGGCAATTTCAAAACGACCTTCGTCAATGGGATCGCTCAACGTAAAAAACCCGGTCGGAACGCCGCTTTCAGCATCCAATTCGGGAAAGAAAAAGCGTATTTTGTTGGGTAAAGCGGTTTGAAATTCCTGATCGACATCGAGGAAGAAAGCTGTCACCAAAATATCGACGAAGTCATCAGGTTGGATGGCAAAGGCCACACTCGATTGCAGGTCGAAGGGATAGGCGACCGCCACCCGGCCGGACGGAATCTGGAAGGAGGCTTCCCCGGCCCCGGCCA
>CAZWZZ010000723.1:0-3878 GCA_964638395.1 uncultured Caldilineaceae bacterium | reverse complement strand
AAATCGGAGGATAGGGCACATTGCGCCCGCGCCCCATATTGGGGAAGCGTTTGTTGACCAGGAGAATATCGATCCGCTCCTTGAGGGCCTCGATTTCGGTGGCGGTCAATAAGTGGGACATTACGCTGTTGAAGGGGGTCGGTTGGGTCAGGCAGCGGCGTAACCGCTCCAAATCTTTCAAAAGCCGGGGGGCGATAGCATCCTCACAGAACTCCCAGATCACGGTCCGTAGCTTGTAATCAGCGTGGAAGGTCAGGCCGTGGTCGATGGCCCAGATTTGCCCCTGCTTATCTTTGAGGCAATGGCCCCCTTTGCGGTCGGCATTGTTGACGATGAGATCGAAGAGGGCAATGCGCCGAAAATCTTCGGCCAGGGCACCGATGTGGCGCATATTGAAGTAGTGGGCCTCATACTCGGCCTCGATAAACAGTTGGACCGTGCCGGCCCCGTGCGGGCCATCCGCCCGTAACACGGTCGGCGGAATCCGGGGCCAGCCCAACACCTCGCTCACCAGATAGGTGGCAAACTCCCGCCAACAGAGAGCGCCATCGGGAAAATCCCACAGAGGCCGTTCCCCCTGGCACGGTTTGTAGATCGCCAGCAGGCCCTCCTCCTCCTGCTCCGGCGGCCCGACGTTGACTAAAAAGGTGTAGTTGGAACTCCACGGCATCAAGCCCTGAAGCACCACCTCCTCTTCCAACAAGGTGCGCCACACCCCCTCAATATCAAGCCCCAGCTCGTTCCGGTAACGCTCCATATCGGTTGAATTTTGTAAGACATCGAGGATGTTGGGGGCGTTTAGTTCCATTGGACCTTTTCGTGACCGTTACTCTTGGGGCAAAAATGCCCCTCGGGATCAATCGGCGAGTCGCACAGGGGGCAGATGGGACGCCCCTGCTCCACGACCTGCATCGCGTGTTCGCTGAGCGATTTCATCTGGGGCCGGCTGCCCCAGAAACGGGCCGTCGCCGGTTGATCATCCGTTTCCAACTGAATTTCCTGAATGACCAGGACGACCATATCATTCTCCTGATCGTACCCCAGCCCAATCTGTCCGGCCACGAAGGCCGGTTCATACGGTTCTTGCAATATCAAATCGGAGCTTAACGGCTCGTCTACTTTGGAGTAAGTTTGCGGATAGCTATCATCTAACTCATCCAACATTTCCATAATACTGGCTGATAAAATGCGAACCTGCTCTTTTTCCATCTTGACGGTAATGATCGACACGCCCTGGCTGGCCTGCAAGAGAAAAACGCGCTGTCCGGGCGGCCCCACGGTACCGACAGTAATCCGTGAAATCGGGTTAAAATCTATGAAATCCCCAGCCATTTTTAAAACATCCTATTTAAAGTTGATACCTTCAACATTATACAACAAATGTCAAATCACTTGTAAAAATTGATCGTCCTTCAGGCAGACCCAAGATTTAAATCCGTCGACTCTATTGGAACTCATAGGAGTGACACCCTGGTAAAACGCAAAACGTGAAACGTAATTCTTTTTTACGCAATCCCTTTTACGCTTTACGCTTTACGGATTTTTGGATGGTTAATTTCTTGGCGTTGCCTTCGAGTTACCCTCTGGTTATAATCTTACGTCTAGCTCTCGTCGCCCTCGTTTGTCTCTTCCTTTTTCTCTTCTTTTTTCGGTTTGGGGGGATTGTGGTGGGTATCATTGACAAAGAGGACCATCGGTCTCATTTTGGTAAAGCTGATGGCGCTGATCGAGGCGGTGCTGACAACGATGCGCTGGAACAGATCGAGGTGGACGCCCAGGTAGTGAGCAATCGCCGATTTAATCAAGTCGGCGTGGCCGACGATGGCGATGGTTTCGCCGGGGTGGTGGGCGACCAACTGGTTGACGGCCTGGACAAAGCGGGCCTGCATGCCATACATCGTCTCTCCGTCGGGAAACCCGGCCCCGCTCGGATAATATTGGATGACCGGCCAGGACGCTTCCTTCGAGAGCTTCTTGATCTCCTCGCCGGTCCATTGCCCATAATCCACCTCCAGCAGATTGGGGCGCGTTTCCAGTTCGACATCCTGCCGGGCGGCAATGGCCTGGGCCGTTTCCACCGTCCGCTCCAACGGGCTGGCGTAGATGGCGCTAAATTTGACCTCGGCCAACCGTTCAGCCAGGGCTGCGGCCTGTTGGCGACCATACCCATTCAGATGAACCCCCGCCGCTCGCCCGGCCAACTTGTGGCTTTCCGTCCAATCATTCTCGCCGTGCCGCACAAAATAGACCGTCGTCGGCTTTTCTTCCTTTTTTTCTTCTTTCTCTTCTGTTGCTTCGGTTTTTTCGTTGTTTTCGTTGCTCATAGATTATTCCAAATTCAGCAGAGCGCAACACCGCATCCTGAGTAAACCGAGGAACGAGGTTGTATCGAAGGGTGCGGCACTCTGCTGAAATTCAAATTTGAGCTAGTACTATAACCTATCTCACTTCTACAGTCAAGCAGCTTGCCTTTTGAAAATTATATTTGAAAATTATAAATGACGATTACGAACAATTGAGGTATAATAGGGCGTATTGCACAACACCTAACCTGGTCAAGCCAGAACCGAACAAGGTTAGATCATCCCCGCAGAGACACGAAGGCACACGAAATTTTTGTATTTTTTCTTCGTGTCTCTTCGTGGCCTGCGTGGATCAATTTTTTTGCTCGAAAAACAAGAGTAACTATTCAGGCTAACTACGTCTAGCATCCTGAGTAGCGCGGAATGAAGTGAAGCGCGTATCGAAGGGTGCGGCCATTGCACCGATTCGTGACCTACCCGCACCCTTCGATACGCCTCCGTTTCACTACGGCTACTCAGGATGCTGGTACCTGAATAGACACAAACAAGACGTTGCTTGCTTAGATACTAATCCCAATAAGGTTCGTTCACCATGTTCAGCCAACCCAAATGGTGGGTCATCAGTTCGATCCCCATCGTGCTACTCAGTTTCGCCGGCCTGGTTTATGTTCTCGCCTATCTGTGGCCCGACCCGACCACTATCTTCGCCCAGCCCCAGATGCTCTTTTTCGTCTTCGTTTTTCTCGGCTGTGGGGCGTTGACCGTGCCGGTCACGGCCTACCTCAACCAGCGCTTCGCCAAAGCGGATTGGCTGGCGCGAGACCGGGCCAGGCTGCTACGCCAGGGCAGTTGGGTGGGGCTGTTTGTGGTGCTGCTGGCCTATCTACAGTTGAGCAAAATCTTGAGCTGGACCATCGCCCTGGTACTGGCTGCTGTTTTTGTGTTGATCGAAACATTTCTGCTGACGCGAGAGTGAAGCGTAAAACAAAATGGGGATGGTCGGTCCATATCCCCAAGAAAATTTGGTTGACAACGTCGTAAAACGTAAGGCGCAAAACGTAATGATTTTGACAAAATAATCGCTTACGTTTCACGTTTTGCGTTTTACGGGGTGACGTTGCTCAACCTGGTGGGTAAAAAAGTGTCAACTTATTCTGAACCATCTCCCAAAGTGAACAATCAATTACGAAAACTACCCAGCGTCAATGAATTGCTGAAAAATAATCTTCTGGACGACCTGATCGGCGTTCACAGTCACGAACTGGTCGTTGAAGCGATCCGGGCGGAGCTGGATCAGACCCGCCGCCGGGTCATCGAGGGCCGGTCCGTGCCGTCGGCTGATACATTGGCCCACGCTGCCGCCGCCCGGCTGTCGGAGACGATGCGCCCCTCACTCCGGCCGATCATCAACGCCACCGGGGTCATCATCCACACCAACCTGGGCCGGGCGCTGTTGAGCGACCGGGCGCGGGCGGCGATGGTGCAAGCGGCGTCCAGCTATTCCAATTTGGAGTACAGCCTGGCCGAGGGCAAACGAGGCTCCCGCTACGTTCACGCCGCCGACCTGCTGTGCCG